>CAZPUX010000013.1:0-9110 GCA_964589865.1 uncultured Candidatus Saccharibacteria bacterium
AGGCGGTTTTTTCTATTGTCGATACATGGTAAAGTCAGAACCGAACATATGTCAGAACGCTTAAATAATCTGCGGAGCTCGTACGCAAGAGTCGAGAAACATTCGGGCGAGGACGTAAACACGTATGTTTTTATTGAATCCGCAGTTGATATACCCGATGAGCCTGATAACGGGGATTGGGCTTCTAAAATGCTGCGGTATAAGGAACTGTACGAGAAAACAGAATCAGCGCGAAAGAAAAAAGAACAGCCCTCCCCGCGCGACATTGCAGAGAAGCAGGAATTGCACGCGGAACTCAATGGGTATCTCTCCGGTCGCTTCAAAACATTTCGAAAAAGTATTCTTAAAAATTCGCTTGCCGTTCCCCGCAAGCCCGATGCCGGCGGTAAAGACAGCCAGGTGTATTACTACGGATCTAAAGAAGACTTCCTCGCTCACCCTGACACACCTCGGTATGTGTCAAAATATTCGCACACGGAAAAAGGCGAAGCGACTCCTTCAAACATCTTATACTTAAAGAAAAAATGCCAACTCCTGAGGAAGCTCATGATGGGCGAACAGATACCGCGCGCGTGGTTTATTCTCGGTGAGTTTCGCCACGGAATACCGAAACATGAGGAAGGAAAATTTCATACGTCAGTGCGGGCAATCACCGTTCAGCGCGAAATCCGTGGAAAAACATTTACAGAAATGACGCCTGCGGTTCGGGAGCGCAAAGAAGTGCAGCGGGCGCTCAAAGAAGGAATTGCGGATTATCTCGCCGCCCGGGATATTTTGATTAAAGCGTGCAAGGAGGTTGGGGTACCGTACAAAGCTTTTGAAATGGGACTGGATATCGGAGATGCTTCGCCGGAGACCGCGGAAGCGCCGTTTAATCCGTTGACGTATACGTCCCCGAATATCATGTACGACGAGAGAAAGAAAAAAGTCTACTTTATCGACATGGGTTGGGGCGAATGGACTGCAGAAAAAGAACTGGTGTTCAATCACCTGATGGGAAAAAAGCGGCGCAAGAACGCCCGAAAGGCAGCGTAATTTAAAGCGGAGCGAGAGTAAACGCTAACCGATGCAGAGAAAAGCTATGAGAAACGTTCGTACGCTAGCGCAGCTCGCATTTCGCATATTCGTGCGGCCGGTATTCCCTTTTGGGCAGTGGCTTGTTATTGGGTTAGGGATTGTAAAAGGCCCCAAAAGCACGGGGTACACCCTTCGCGAAAAACAGCCGTATCTCCTCGGGCATTTAAGAGAAGGCGTAACGACTAAGGAGGCACGGCTGCATTTACTTCGACAGGGATTTTTTATGAATCGCATTGCGTATTTCGACCCGGGTCAGGTGTTGAGTATGCGAAGGCTGGATGATGCGCATCCCGACAGGCAGTATCACCTACGCATCTTTTCGGACGGGGAAGTGCGCGGGCATTACGAATACACGCCCGAGGATAAACCTTTTAAACATCTGAATGAGGATATATTGGAAAAGCGCGAACAGGAGTTCGCGCTTTGGCTGAGAGACATTATTGAAAACGGGTAATTATTTTGCACTCCACAGAAATGCTTCTATTTTTTCAACAACATCAGCGCGCACCCTTTCAAAGACATCTTTATGTATAGGTTTTCCTTCTATAATTTTACTCGTAACCTCTTTTGTTTCAGGATTCCAAACGAATTCAAATTTTACGATTCGCTGGGTGTTTTTTGTCTTGAGTACCACGTTGCATGAAGGCAAACCTTCAGAGGTTTTTCCCACCTCTCCGATGGCGTACGCGCCTCTTTTGAGTTTCGTCTCAGGAGTTTCTTCAACAACCCCCTTCAATGTAAGAACGCCCCTCCGTCGGGGCGGTTTGTCGTTGTTTTCCGGCATCTATGGACTATAACCTAAGAAAACAAACTGTCAACTATTGCCTTTACCATTCCGCCGTCTGCTTTGCCTGCAAGTTCCTTCATAACGCGACCCATCAGGATTCCCGCATTTTTTTTATCAGTCACGCCCAAATCCTCCTTTCTTTTCAAAACAATAGCCCGTACGTCTTCTTCGCTCATCATGGCGGGAAGATACGCCTCAAGAATCATTCGTTCGGCGATTTCTTTATTTGCTGACTCTTCGCGTCCGCCTGTTTTAAAGGCTTCCGTCGCCTCTTTGCGCTTTTTTACTTCTCTCCGGATTACTGCCAGCACCATTTCATCAGGTACCGGCGCGGTAGGAGGCATTTTGTTTGCCACCAGTTCATTGGTGAACCCTGCGATAAGACCCCGAAGCGTGTCGAGTTTTACCTGGTCCTTTTCCTTCATTGCGGACATCATGTCCGTGCGTATTTTCTGCTGTAACATATAGGTAGCAGTATAACGCAAGACCATGGGTATCCCGTACCACTTCGCATATTTATTCTGGGCCCTATATTTCGGAGTGTTTTGGGTGATTTTTTACGTCGCAAAACCAAGCGTTCGTAAGGAAATGCTTATCCTCTCGGTGGTTATGGGAATCCTGGGTCCGTTTGCCGAATTTTTTGCAACACATCAGTATTACCATCCGCAAACGCTTCTCGGGGGACGCGTGGGAATCGAAGATTTTTTAATCGGCTTTTTTTACGGCGGGGTAGGGGCGGCAATTTATGAGTTGTTTTATTTCTGGCAACCCAATCGTTCTTCGCGCCCGGGGAGCCTGCTTTCCGCTTTGATTGCGCTGGCGCTTTCGTTTGTTGCCATGTATTTCGGCGCGTTTATCATGCCCAGCGTTTCGATTTATGCGCTCCTGGTTGCGATGCTTTTTATCGGGCTTTCCATACTTTTATACCGAAGAAATTTACTCAAGCATGCACTTGTATCCGGCGTTTTGTTTACCGTGTTTACCTTTGTATTTTTTCAGGTATTCATAACGGTTTTTCCCGGCATTGTTCAGGAGTGGTGGGATTTGGATAAAATATCCGGCATTTTGATTCTTGGAGTTCCTTTGGAAGAACTGTTGTTTGCCTTTGCGTGGGGATTTGTCTTGGGTCCGGCATCAGAGCTTGTCGCGCGCATGAAGTTGAAATTACCCTGGAAGCTATAACGCTCGGTGTTGCTATAATCAACACATGGAAGGGCTTCTCATAGGACTAGTGGTGCTTTTGGTTGTTGTAAACGCAGGCGTGTTGGTATTTCTGTTTACCCGCAAAAAGGAATCAGGAGGAGAAGGCTTGTCGCTTATCCAGCAGCAAATAGGGGAATTAACGCGAACGCTTGATGCGCGTGCAGCGGACTCTTTAAAACAGACTCAAGAAAGCACGCACCGTCAGCATACTGAAACATCCCGGCTTATAAAGGAAATTACAGAAGAGATAACGTCAGTCAAAGAAATCGGACGCGAAACGGGAAAATTTGCGGAGCAATTAAAAGGCCTTCAGGACATTCTGAAAAACCCGAAACAGCGCGGCATCTTGGGCGAGTATTATCTTGAAACGGTTTTGAAGAATGTATTTCCGCCGGGTTCGTACCAGATGCAATACATGTTTAAGAACGGGGAAATCGTCGATGCCGCGGTTTTTGTAAATGAAAAAATAGTTCCTATCGATTCAAAGTTTTCTTTGGACAACTACAATCGTTACGTACATGCGGAAGGCGCGGAGCGCATCGCTTTTGAAAAGGCGTTTGTGAATGATTTGAAGCTGCGCATTACAGAAACGGCAAAATATATTCGACCCGAGGAAGACACTATGGATTTTGCCTTTATGTTCATCCCGTCTGAGGGTATCTATTACGATTTGTTGACGAACCAGGTGGGCGCAGGAGAAGAAGAAAACCTGCTTCAGAGAGCGATATCCAAATACAAAGTGTTCATTGTTTCCCCAACTTCTTTTCTTGCGTACCTCCAGACAGTCATGCAGGGCTTAAAAGCCATGCAGATAGAGCAGAAAGCAGTGCTCATACAAAAGCAGGTTGGGGAGTTGGGCAAGCATTTGGGTGCTTATGAGGAGTATTTAAAAAAGCTCGGCAACACGCTTCAGACGACCGTGAACCACTACTCATCCGCATATAAGGAATACGGCAAAATAGACAAAGACGTCATGAGAATCGCGGGCGAGTCTGCAGGCGTTTCGCCTGTCTTGGTTGAGGGTCCTCAGCACGAAGATTAGTAACCAACCTTCCTATAATCAGGTATTATCACTGTTCACCCGCCTAAATTTTATTCCAAACAGTCTATACTGTGAGGGTATAGGGTTGCTCGGGTGACGAATACGAGATTCACTTAGTACATTATTTAGTAAAAAATTTTGGCGGGAGCATGTGCGGAATATTTGCCTATACGGGAGATAAAAAAGCGGAGCCTATCCTTTTGGAAGGTCTTTCGTCGTTGGAATACCGCGGGTACGATTCTGCGGGTATTTTTATGCCCGGCTACGAATTGGTGAAAACTCCGGGTGCCGTTGATGAACTGAAGAAGCGGATGAACCTGGGTAAATCAGACGCAAAAAGCGGTATCGCGCACCTCCGCTGGGCAACGCACGGGGAACCCACGGAAGTAAATGCCCACCCGCATGCGGATTGCACGGGCGACGTATATGTGGCGCATAACGGTATTATCGAAAACTTTCGCGAATTGAAAGCCGAACTCGTCAAACGCAAACACACATTCAAATCCGATACCGATACCGAAATTTTGGCGCACCTTATTGAAGAGGGAATCGTGGCGGGTAAAAGTTTTGAAGATGCGGTTGTTGGAATGCTCGGAAAAATCCGGGGAACGTACGGCTTGCTGATTTCATACGCAAAGGACCCCGATACGATTATTACCGCCCGCATGGGTTCCCCTGTGGTGTTGGGTCTTGGGGACGGAGAAAATTTTGTAGCTTCCGACGCAACACCATTGCTTCGGCACACAAAAGAAGTAGTGTTTTTAAACGACGGCGATATTGCAATCATTACTCCTACTTCGCACCGCGTCAGAACATTGACTGATACCGAAATAAAACGCCAACACGAGACGATAGATTGGAATGCCGAAGAGGCGTCGAAGGGCGGATATCCGCATTTCATGCTGAAGGAGATGATGGAAATTCCCGAAGTGATTGAAAACGCAATGCGCGGAAGAATTATCGCAAAAGAGGGCAGAGTAAAACTTGGTGGGCTTGAATCCGTTGAAGAAAAACTTCGCAGTATCGACCGAATTATTATTACCGCCTGCGGGGGCGCGTATATTGTCGGACTTTTGGCGGAATATCTTTTGGAAGATATTGCCAGAATTCCTGTTGAAGTTGAATACGGCTCCGAGTTCCGCTACCGGCACCCTGTGGTTTCGCAAGGGACGGCGCTTCTTGCGATATCGCAGTCGGGCGAAACACTCGACACATTGGAAGCGGTACGCGAAGCGAAGCGGCATGGCGCGCTTACCTTGGGCGTGGTGAATACCGTAGGTTCTACAATCGCGAGAGAAACGGATGCGGGCGTCTATAACCATGCGGGGCCCGAAATAGGTGTTGCATCGACGAAAGCGGTTATTTCACAGATTACGGTTTTGACGTTGATTGCGCTCTTCCTTGGGCTTACCCGGGAATTGGCGATTGAAGAAAGCAAAAAAATTATTGACGCACTTGAGGAACTTCCCAAACTTGCGCGGAAAGTTTTGGACATGTCGGACGAGATACAGAAAGTCGCACTGAAATACAAAGATGCGCGGGATTTTCTCTATATCGGAAGACGATGGAGTTACGCGGCTGCTCTTGAGGGCGCACTCAAGGTAAAGGAAATTTCATACGTCCACGCCGAAGGGTACGGGGCAGGGGAAATGAAACATGGCCCCCTGGCGATGATTGATGAAAAATTCCCGACGGTGGCGATTGTTCCTCAGGATTCTGTGTACGAAAAAACAATTTCAAACATGATTGAAATTAAGGCCCGCAAAGGCCCGATTATCGCTGTTGCAACTGAAGGCGATGAGCGCGTTAAAGAAATTACGAATGATGTCATTTATATTCCGAAAACCATAGAACAGCTCTCACCGATTCTGTCTATTATTGCGGTGCAGCTTTTTGCCTACCATTTTGCCGTTGAAAAGGGTTTAAATGTTGATAGACCAAGAAACCTTGCCAAATCGGTCACCGTCGAGTGAGAGAGAGCAGTGCGGAGCTTGCTCGTGCACTGCCGAACGAACGATGACGGAAAGCTTGCCAAAATGCTTACTGTGAAATAAAGTCATACAAGAAAATATGAGAAAAATAGAAGCGTATCACCCGGGCGACACTGTACACATTGATGGCGCGCCTGACGTCCATAAGATAAAAAGAGCTTCTTCTGGCGGGTTTCTCCACGTAGCAGACTTGGGCCCAACTCGGAATCCTGTACACCGCTCTCGTATAACGAAAGCGGCTGCGACTGCCGAAAAAACCGAACCTAAAAAAATCGTAGCGTTCAAGCAAAAAGCCCGCTATGAGGACTTATGTGCTTGAGCAGATGGACGTAAAGTCGTAAAGATATGGAAGGCGACAAGTTTGATTTCGGTTTTAGGCAACGTGTTACGGTTGAAGGAAAACCGGGTCTCTATTTGTTTTTATCAGGAGAAGAACACGGCATGTCGGAAGTCTCAGCCGTTCATGGAGGGACCGAGGAAGGATGGCCGGAAATCGTGGAAAGCGACCTTTTACGCAAGGCCCCGAACCTTGCTCGCGCCGCCCATTCTTAGGCGCCTTTGCTTTTTAGGGGTATTTCGGGTAGGATAGGCAAATTATGGCAGATATAGCAGTCATCAAGACAGGCGGGAAGCAGTACCTGGTTCACGAGGGATTGACGCTGGTTATAGAGAAAATCGAGGGTATAAACGAAGGTGATACCGTAACGTTTGATTCGGTTCTTTTGACCGACGACGGCAAAGAAACCCAAGTAGGTACGCCGACCGTTTCAGGCAAGAAGGTGGTAGGGAAGGCGGTCTCAACCGGAAAGGGCAAAAAAATCGTCGTTGTTAAATACAAGGCGAAAAGCAGGTACCACAAGAAACGAGGTCATCGCCAGCCGTTTTTGAAAGTCAAAATCGAGAAGATTTAAATCGGACTTAAAATGGGCCGCGAAAAAGCGAAAGGAGACGAGGAACCCATAGCTGAAAAAGCTTTGGGTTTTATTTATGATATTCAAATGCTGCGGGCAGAAGGCTTGGATAGAAAAAGTGCATTTTGGGCAGCCGGCTCAATGAATGAAATGGCACATACCCATATCATGGAAGCACGGGCAATCGTAAGTGAAGCCCGCTCGTGGAGCCCACAGGACATTGGCGATTGGTAATAGTGGTATGCCGAAAAGAAACCGTCTCGATAAGATTCCGTATTGGGACCTTTTGTATTTAATGGCTCAATATAGAAAAAGTGACTTGTTTGACGGTATAGACGCAAACATAAACGCATCGGCACTGGAGCACGGATTGAAGCAGCTACGCAGGGAACGGAAGGTCCGCACCCCGGAAAAACGCGAGCAAACAATTGCGGAAGCCAGGCGTATAAATCCGAAACTTTTCAGTAACTTGACATAATATAATATAGTGTTAATATAAAAAGTATGAAATTTAAGAACGAGCAGGTTTCAGTGCCGTTTTTTACCGGCATCGCCCGGGAAATTCGACGTGCTTTCGTGTCTGTAGTCGGTGTGGCGATGATGAAAGGAGGAATGAAAGCCTTCGGCCTTTCGAAAGAGGATTTTTTGCTAGACGCCAGAAACCAAAGGGGATTTGAAGAAGTAAAAACGCGTCCGATTCGCGGAACGCTTGCGGCTTCTGAAAAAAACACACGCCTTAACGGTGCGATGTATTTGGCCGTAAATAATTACTAAAGCGCAGGTTACGTTCTGTTCTGAAGCGCGTTTCGAATCGTTTCCGCGTCTGCGTATTCAATCTCTGCACCAACCGACAGGCCGCGGCCCAAGAGGGTAATGGTAATCGGGTGGAGGTTTTTAATTTTATTTGCAAGTTCGCGCGCTGTGTAATCACCCTCGGCAGTGGTTGAAAGCGCAAAAATAACCTCGGAGAGGTTATTTTTTTGTATACGTACCATGAGTTCATTTGAACGCACGGTGTTTCCTTTTTTTCTTTCCGTGAGCGCCATCAATCCGCCAAGAACAAAATACAAACCTTTGTAGGCGCCTGAAGCTTCTACGCCTTCAATGTCGACATCTTTTTCAACCACCATAAGCAACGCTCTATTCCTGTTCTTATCCGCGCAGATTTTACAGGTTTTATCGCCGTTCATGTCATCGAACCTGAAACACACGGAACACTGGCTTATCTGGTTTCGGATATCTTTTACCAATTCGGAAAGGCTATTCCGGTATTGAGCGTCTTTTGCGAGTAAAAACTGGACGATTCTTCGCGCTTGGCGCGGACCGATGCCCGGGAATTCTGCCATTAATGCCGTCAGCTCTTGAATCGGTTTCGACATTGTTTAAAAATCATCCGTCGACGGCGCGGTAACGGCACTTGCGCTAAAGTTTGAATTTTCAACCGGAAGGAAGGTAACGCGCTTGGCATCGAAGTACAAATCAACTTTTCCGGTGGGGCCGTTACGGTGTTTTTCAATCAGAATTTCAGCAACGTTTGATTTTTCTTCGCCAGGTTCTTTGTAGCGGTCTTCGTTGTGAATGAACATCACTACGTCCGCATCCTGTTCGATTGAACCGGAGTCGCGAAGGTCTGAAAGGCGCGGACGACCCCGTCGCTGTTCGATTGCGCGTGAAAGCTGGGAAAGCGCCAAAACCGGCACATCCAGTTCGCGTGCCATTGTTTTAAGCGAGCGCGATATTTCCGTAACCTGTTGCACCATATTGTCCGAAGAACGGGAAACGCTTGAAGTCATGAGCTGCAAGTAATCCACAATCAAAAGTCCGATGCCGTTTTCGCGCTTGAGGCGCCGTGCGACCGAACGCATTGCAAGCGCGTTGTTTGCGGGCTGGTCGTCGATAAAAATCGGTGCTTTTGAAAGCCTTCCCATGCCGTCGCGGATTCTTTCAAACTCTTCGTCCGAGTCGATTTTTCCGGTGCGCAATTTCCACGCATCCACCCGGGCTTCCGAGGCGAGCATGCGGTCCACCAGCTGCTGGGAACTCATTTCCAATGAAAAGATACCGACCGGCGTACCGTATTTAATTGCAGTCTGGCGGGC
>CAZPUX010000014.1:0-8879 GCA_964589865.1 uncultured Candidatus Saccharibacteria bacterium
GGGCTGAAAAAGTCAAGAATCGACTTACCGAGCCTGTTCTTCCTGGCGCCGTCTCTGCAACTCAACAATTCGCTTCACCGCCTCCCGGCCATCTTCGTTCACCTGACGCCATGTGCGTTCAAATTCTCCGTACTCCTCGTTAAGCATCTCGCGATTTGCGCTGTAATCGGTCATTGCAATCACGTGAGGATTCAGACCGGAAAGAAACTCTTCTCCGGTAGGAAGGGGGCGATTCGGATTTCGAGGGTCAAAAGCGCAATTCGGGCGCACAAGCTCAACGCGACGTGCCATTTGGGCAACAAGACCCCGTTCATAGGTCTGGGGGTCGGTGTATCGACGAATGCTATCCGAAAGGCTGCCTATATCGCGGACAACGGTCTGGTCGTATTCGTTCACCAGCTGCTCAATCTCAAAATCACGCTCCTGCGCACTGGCAGTTTGCACGTCAGCCCCCGCAGCAGTAACGCCCATAAGAGCTGCTGCTGCAAGTCTACCGAAAGCTTTATCCATATGTTGATATACTACCATATACGTGATTACTTGTCAAGTAACAAACTCCAAGACAAGATAAGGACCGTCAAAAAAGCCCTGATTTCTAGGGCTTTTTTGAGGCTTCGAAACTAATAACCTCCTGGATACTCAGCGACATGTTTTACCACCAGCACCGAGCGTCCTTCGCCAGCAGGGATTACCCTCACGGAATGAAGAATCTCGGGTGGGATATCGTTTGCCTTCTTGAGCATCGCCGCAGTTTCGGCATTGGGGAACGACGGACTCTTTATCGTACGTAGGTACGTTATTCCTTCTCTACCCATCAACTATCTGATTTCGTAGGTAACTGAAACGTCGACTACGATTTCATTTTCTCCCGCAGGAACCGCAGGAGTAGCTTGGGCCGGTGCCGTTCCGCCCATGCCCATTGAGTCAGCTGATTTGAAGTACATAGTCGGGTATCCACCCCCGCCTTCTGAGAAGTTTACGACGCGGACCAAACGAACACCCAAATCTTTGGCAAGTGTTTGCGCCTGTGCGCGGGCTTTATCAATCGCTTCCTTCCTTGCCTGTGCTTTTACGCCGTCAGGATCTTCAATGGTAAAGTTCGGACCATAGATATTTGAGACGCCAGCATCGCCCAAAGAAGTAAGCACTTTACCGACGCTGTCGATGTCGCGGACCTTAACCTCAACTGTTTGAGCCGCGGTAAAGCCGATTATCTTCTGGTCGCCGTTGTAGGGGCACGGGTAGGTGTAGCACGGGGGCTGGTACGAATAACGCGGGGAAACATTGTACGAGCTCGTTTTTACATCCTTATCCGCTATTTTTAAATCCTTCAACACCGCAAGCGCAACGTTCACTTTCTTCGTTGCCGCGTCTTGCGCATGCGTTGCGGTATCGGCATCTTCAGAAACGGTAAACGAAACCGTTGCGATATCCGGAGAAGCGGAAACTTTGCCTTCGCCATTTACGGTTATGACATTCGAGGGGGGCTGCGAAAGCGTGTCGAAGTTAACGACTGCGTTCACCGCCTTTGCGGCCATGAAAATTATCGCAAATACTAAAAATACGGCTCCGAGCTTGCCTACCCAAGGGTTTGAAAGTATCCCCTTGTGATGGTGCATGTGCTCCGGTCCGTGGTGTTCATCATTCATCATAGAAAACTGATTATGGTTATAAGACCCATATTACTACGGGCGGGCGCAAGATAAAAATAACGCGCATTCTATCGACGCGCCTTCTTCATCTTTCTTACATGAAAGGTCTAGAAAGCGGCAACACGGACAACCGCATACAAAACCATCATACCTAAAACCGTCATAACGGTCGTCAAAAGTTTCGGATGGCCGTGGTGGATCTCGGGCACCAAATCGCTTGCGCCGATACAAAGAAAAAAGCCAGCAAACAGAGCGAGTGTGACCGCAAGAGCCTCCTGCGGTAAAGAGAAAAACATCGTCGACGCCGCACCCAAAACCGGAGCAAGCGCACCTATGAAAAGCCAGCGCAGAGCCCTGGTGCGGCTTCCGTTATTTTTCAAAATCATATTCACCGTGTTGATACCATCGGAAAAATCATGAGCAAGAACCGCAAGCGCTACCACCCAGCCGACAGCTGAAGAAACCTGAAATGCGAGCCCTATTGCGACGCCGTCCAAAAAACTGTGCGTTACCAAACTTGCGGCGCCTAATGTTCCGCGGTGGTGGTGCGCGTGTCCTGCGTGTTCGTCTGATTCATGCGGGGTTCCTAACGTAATAAGTCGGTCAATCACGAGGTACGCGATAAAGCCGAGCGCGGCAAACGATGCAATGACCGAGGTGTCAAAGTACGTTTGTCCCAAAGAAAGGGCTTCCGGCAACAAATCAAAAAACGCAACGCCGATAACTGCGCCTGCGCTGAATCCTAAAACAAGGTGCAATTTGTCGCGAAATTTGAGCGCAAAGAATCCGCCGATTAACGTGGCGATGAACGTGGCGAATGCAATTGCGAGAACCATATCTTTTAAAGCATAACTCAAAAATTCCCGCGCTGCTCACTTATGCTTCTTGAGTGCATCCCGCGCAGCAACAAGTGCATCGTAATTGGCACGGGCAATTTTCAGATTATTTTTGTGAGGGGCTGAATCTTTTACCGATAACTTTAACCAATTTGCACGAGCTTCTTCGGCTCCCTGAATAAGCTTGAGCAATTCAGGGAGCGCAGCTTCGCTCACAATCACGCGCGAACCCCACTGAGTGCCGATGCGCGCCGCCTTTTTATCGTTTTTCTCGGTGACTTCGCCCGTAAACGTAAATACAAATTGGCGGACCCGAGCTTCGCGCGCGAGTGCGCCTTTTCTTTCAGCCAAAATTCTACGGGAAGCGCTTTCTTTTTTGGGCGGGATAGACATAGATACACGTTACGATTGTATGCTTGCTGCTTGCCGTGCGTGCGGGGAAAGCCATGCTTTTTCTTTTTGAGTAAATGGAATAACGGAAATAACTTCCCACGCTTTTTCTTTCTTTCTGAGAATAGCGATGTTGTCGAAACCGACATCGAAAGACGCGTTTTCTTTTGCAAGATACCGGGCTACACGGCGCGCTTGTACGCGGTCCATAAACCGCGCGACTGAGGCGTGCAGTTTTTTGCCCTCGTGCGGATATTGAGGCATCCAGGAAATATTGTCATTCAGGGCTTTCACCGCACGGCGCATCAGCATAGTTGCCTCAGAGCTTTTCTGCGTATCAAGGTACGCGGTTTTAAATCCAAAATGCCCAAACCCCCGAATTGAAAGCGGTACGGCGTTTTCATTATGGGCAAACGCGCGCAACACCCGTTCAACTTCTTCTATCCCCTCCTCATCCGTTTCAAACGGGGGTTTTATCGTGATATGCGGTGTTACCTTTTGATGGAGCGGAAATATTTTGTAGCGCGCGGCAAGCGCGCGAGTCAGACGTTCGTGATACGTCTTCGCTTCCCCTGAAAGAAGATACGCGACAAAGTACTTCACCTGGAGATAAGTATACCGTCAGGATTTCCTGCTTCGTGCAAGCGTTGAGGAATAGTATGCGGCCAAGACGAACACGAGGCCGATGGAGCCAGTTACCACTTCAGGAACCTCGACAAGAAGACTGATGAACATCGATGCCGCAAGACCGAAAATCGCCCAATGTGCCCCGTGTTCAAGGTATTTCAGAGAACCCAAAGTATCCTTCTCCACCAAAAAGAGCGTAATTGAGCGCACAAAATAAGCGCCGATGCCCAAGCCTACGACGATGACCGGAATCAAGGACGTGATGGCAAACGCCCCGACAACGGAATCCAAAGAAAACGCGGAATCGAGTACGTTCAAATAAATGAACAATGAAAGCCCTGCAACCGCCGCCCCTTTATGCACACTCTTTGAAAACATTTCCGTAATACCCTCCATAGCAATAAATAAAACGATGCCAATCATGCCGGAAATTAAAATAACGGAACGCTCTTCCAGGGGAACCGAAAATGCGACCGCGGCCAAGAATACAAGTGCCGCCGCTATTTCCACAGATTCAATGCGCGCCCACTTGGAAAGGCTTTCTTCAATCGCGTGAATCCAGTGCACGGTCTTGTTTTCATCCAGGAAATATTTCAGAGAAACCATAAGCAAGAACGTTCCGCCGAATGCGTTGATTGCATGGCGCGCCCCTTCAAGCATCTGTGCGTAGGTTGCGGTATCAAAAAGCGCAAGCAAAGTTACTGTCCAGGGCGAAATCCAAACCGTAGCGCTCACGATTAAAATCGGCAGAATGAGGCGCGTGCCGACAACCGCAAACAAAATTCCCCACGTCAAAAACCGCTTGCGCCACTTTTCGCTCATGCCTTTCAAAACCTTGGCGTTCACGACTGCATTATCAAACGAGAGTGTGATTTCAAGAATTGATAAAAGAAACGCCGTCAAAAATGCGGTGGTGCCGAAAAAGAAATATATGAGGGCCAGCGCCCCGATTGCTACCGCAGTCGGAATGATGAAATACCGGAACATTATATTTTGCCCTTATCGGCCGAGAAGAACACGTTTCCTTTTTTCACGCCCAACTTCGCAAACCTCTTTGTCAGAAACGATTTCATTTCTTTTTCGTTTTTGAAACTTATTTTTTTCGCACCGTCCCATACGGCCCATACGCCGACCTCCGCAAGAATATCGGTTTTGTTAAATACGAGATGCGTCACTCCGTTAATGCGAATCGCGCGCTCTACGAGCTTGAGGTCAATCCAGTTGCATTGCCGCGCTCGTCCCGTTGTCGCGCCGAACTCCTCGCCGAGCGTTCTGATTTTTTCGAATACCGGATCATCCGGTTCGAATTTTTTTGCCCCGACATATGTTTCGTAAATTTTCGCAACGCCCCAGATTTCGCGAACCGCTTCTGGCGGAATTCCGTTTAACAATGCCCCCGCCGCGGTGCAGTGGCTTGAGGTGACGAACGGATAGTCGCCCCAATCAATATCAAGACCGAACCCTTGTGCGCCTTCGCAGAGAATCCTTACCTTCTTTTTGTTGTGATGAAACTCTTCGTACAAATCTATGACGTAGGGCGCCAATTCAGGAACGCTCTCAGCGCGAATACCCGTACGTTCGTATTTATCGCGGTATGCAGGTCCGTTTCCGCGCTTCGTAGTGCCGATTTTTGCATCCTTACCGTCCTCGTGTTTATGCGCATCAGTGATGATATGTGCATTTTTTGCTATAAAGATAAGACCTTTTGTGTTTACTCCGCCATCCTCAAGCTCCTTAATCTCCTTGAAAAACTGTTCGGGGTCAAGAACGCACCCCGCCCCGATAACCGAAGGAATACCCCAAAACACCCCTGCTGGTATCTGATGCGTGACGAACTTCTTCCCCTTATGGAAGATGGTATGCCCCGCGTTTGCCCCGCCGTTGTAGCGCAGCACGTGGGTGTATTTTCTGTTTTTCGCTAAAAAGTGGGTGACTTTACCCTTGCCTGAGTCGCCGTATTGGAGATCAACAACAATATCTGTTTCCACATTGATGCATGGTAGCAGAACTTCGGAAAATCAGCGAATTGTTTCAGTGAGAGGGGGAAGAGTTGAAACTGCAATGACATTGAACGTGGTTCGTCCGATTTTCAATCCGTCGGGAGTTTCAACTGAAACCCGCCAGCGTCCCGGCGCAATTTCCTCCTTAGTTGAGTAGCCCCGGTAGCCCTGTTCTCTGCCGCCGCCGATTGGAAATGTAAACAGCGCTTCCGTCACCCAGTCTTTTTTCGTTTCATCCCATAATTCCCATCGGTGAATCTCGTTCGTCGCAATTGAAACCGGGGTGAACACGGAACTAAATACGGTGAGTGAACCGCCAGGCACAACGTGCACCGTTTCATCAAACAGCGTTTCTTCCAAAAGATACGCGAGTGATTCTTTCGTTTCGCCCATAAGAATATATTCGGTCCCTTTCTTTTCAAGCGAGTGATATACGCCGATATCTTTCAGTGAAAGCGGAATCGGAGGAATTGTGTTCGTTGCATATAAAACGCCAATGACGGAGGAAATTAAAATAACGCTCGTGCCCACGCCTTTCGCATTTTCACGGAAACGTTTTTTATCAACAAAGAACAAGAGTGCGCAAAAGCAGAGAAACAAAAGGAGCGCGAAAAATCCGCTCAAAAGAAATATATCCGTGCCGATTTTCCCTACCCATAACGGCACCGCAAAAATCGAGAAAGAAAAAAGCGCGAAAAAATAGATTGAAAGGTTAAAGACAAAGCGGGTTTTGTATTTTTTAAATACCTCAATACCGATAATCACTCCGAATAGCGCGGCAACAAACGGCCAGCTGTCTGCCAATGACGCGCTTTTTGTGTAGAAAACGAAAAAAATCGTGTACAGAGAACCGAAAATGAACGAGAGCGCCAAAGGTAGGACGGGAGCGAGGCGTTTTACAAATTCAGCCTTGCCACCCTTTCCTTCACTGAAGTGCTCGAGAAGAAGAATGACGCCCGCAAGCCCCAAGTGCACATACAAAACGATTGTTTCCGGCAGCAAATCAACCCTGCGAAGCGTTACACTGTTCCAAATTAATCCACCCAAAAGAAATAACGGCGCCAGAACGTGTTCGTTCCTTCCGACAAAACTCCAAAATTGCAAAACGTATTGTTTCAAAAACCGGCGCTGAGCCGGTTGTATTGTAACGCACGCACTCCCCGTTTGGGATTAGGCCTTTTCGTGTCGGAAATAAAACCAAAAAAAACTGACGACGAGAAGTATGAGCTGAAGCCCGAGCGCAAGCCCCGTCGCCTGCCAAAATTCATGCGAAGTGGCCCAAAGAAAAATATTTGTTATGACAAAAGCAATTACCCGCCACTCAAGGGAAACCTTAAAAGAATGAAGCATCTTTTCGCGCATAAACGAATCATATACCCACTCTTCGTGTTTTTTCAATAAATGAAGAAAAACAAACGGTGCACAACTATGCGCGCGAGGCTTTGTGTATGGCAACTAATTTCAAAAGAAGCGCTTCAAGTTCGGAGAGCGGGTACTGTGTCGTGGCGTCAGACAAAGCTTTTTCGGGATTATCGTGCACTTCCATGAATAATCCGTCGACTCCGGCGGCAACCGCGGCCTTCGCCAAAGTCGGAATGTATTCGCGCATGCCCCCTGTTGATTTTCCGCCGTCATTTCCTCCGGGAAGCTGCAGACTGTGGGTCGCGTCATACACGACCGGCACACCGAAATTTTTCATAATCGGGAACGAACGCATATCAACGACCAGATTGTTGTAGCCGAAACTGGAACCCCGTTCCATAAGAAGCATTTCTTTTGCGCCCGCGTGTTTTAATTTTTCAACGACATTTTTCATATCCCACGGCGCCATAAACTGGCCTTTTTTGACACTCACAATTTTCCCGGTCTTTGCTGCCGCCTCCAAAAGGTCTGTTTGGCGCGAAAGAAACGCCGGAATCTGCACGATATCCGCCACTTTCCCCACTTCAGCAACATGCGCCGACTCATGCACATCCGTCGTTACCCATACACCGGCTTCTTCGCGTACTTTTTTCAGAATTGCCAAACCTTTTTCAATCCCCAACCCGCGGAATGATTCATGGCTTGAGCGGTTTGCCTTATCAAACGAACCTTTAAATACGTATGGAATTTTGTGTTTATCGGCAATTTCTTTTATCGCGCCCGCCATTTTCAAAGCGTGTTCTTCCGATTCCAAAACGCACGGACCCGCAATAAGAAAAAATGATTGCTCTGATTTCAAGTCTTTGAGCGAAAGAGGTTTCATGTTTACTTAACTCTCGCACTACGTCTGCGGTTTCGCAAGTCAACCCAGAAACGGGCTCTGTCTATATTTGGTATCTCGGGGTTTGGAACAGTACTTTCAAATACGCCGCCGTTGCCTTCTATGATTTTCCGGGAACCTTCGTTTGTTACGTCACAGGTGAGTAAAACTTTCTGAAGACCCATTTCTTCTGCTTTTTGCAGTGCAAGTTTTAAAATCAATGTTCCGTAACCTTTTTTTCTTTCAGTGGGCCGAATCTCATATCCAATATTTCCTCCGACAGTAGCAAGTTTCTCATTAAGAGCCGGCGCAATGCGCACACTCCCTAAATAGGTGCCGTAGTCTACAAGCCAATACATCGCCGATTGCACTCTGCCTTCTTTCAGATTTTTCCCTGCCGCTTCATCCCGAAATACATCTAAGTGTTTCTCAAAATCTTTTTCGATTTCTTCAGCATTAAACTCAGGTCGCCTTCCTTCTTGCTGCAATTCACGCAATCCGGAAAGATAGCTTTCTTTGTAGCGAACATCCGGAAGTACTAGAATCGGATTTTTCATATCAAGCAGGTTTTGGTACTGCCTTTCTTCGGATAAGACATACGAGAAGGAAAATCGCGTTTACGAAAAAAATCGGAAGATAATTGGCGAGCGTAAAAATATTATATGAACTTAGGGCAAGCATCGAAAATAACGGCGTAATAAGCCATAGAATCCAGGAAACCAACGACTCACTCCACGGTGCAACATATGTTTTCCGTAAGGTCGGCCAGTACGCTGCGATGTCTATCGCAGCCCCTAATACAACACTCCACAGAGGGTTGTGAAGCCCCGTCCATATGAAAATCGCTACACCGCAAAAAATCAGGAAGAGCGTGTCGCTTAATGTAATGTCCCGGGTTCCGTACTTAATTGAGAGGAAAAAAATACCGAAGCTTATTGCCGAACTTATGGCCGTTGTGATTGCCGGGTATCCCCCGCTCCCGTAGAAAACTCCTGCGGCGGCAATGCCGGTGGTTATCGACCACACGAGCCACGTATAGATGTGAGGTTTCGTGGTGTGTTTAAAAATTTCCCGTATGTACTGAATCCCCGCAACCACGATAATTGCGAGCGCGGCGAGAGAAAAAATAAGT
>CAZPUX010000015.1:0-8841 GCA_964589865.1 uncultured Candidatus Saccharibacteria bacterium
AACTTCATCCGGGCGGATACTCCCAGGAACGCGTTGAAAAAAGTATACTTGCAATCAAGGATACTTTAAGCCAAATTGTGGATATATCGAGAAACGAACACAAACCCACAGACCAGGTTGCCGACAAGCTCGCGGAAAAGCGCTTCATAAACGGGTACGGACATGAAAAAAAGTAAACCACGCTCGCTTTCTGCAATGGACATTCAAGAGATGCTGCGTGCTTACACCGCAAAGGAATGGCGGACGGTGCAGTCGAAAAAGATGCTCGAATTGTTCCATCAGGCGGCAAAGCGCGTTCCTGCATATAAGGATTTCCTAAAAAAAAACGGAATCAAAGCTGAAAAGATACGGACGCTTTCTGATTTTCAATCGGTTCCGCCTACAAGCAAAGCAAATTACCTACGCCTCTATCCCATGAAGGACCTCTGCTGGGACGGCGGAATAGATAAGCCGTTCGTGTTTTCAGCAACCTCCGGCTCGACAGGGAAGCCGTTTTATTTTCCGCACGAACACGAGCTTGATGAACAGTACGCAACGCTTGCCGATATGTTCCTCTCAAACGCGAAACCGCAAAAAAAACCGACTCTGGTAATCATCTGTTTCGGCATGGGAGTTTGGATTGGAGGGTTGTTTACCTTCCAGGCGTTTGAACTCGCGTCGCGTCGCGGGGCGAATGTTTCCATCATTACCCCAGGCATAAACAAAGACGAGATACTCAATGCGCTTAAAAACCTTGCACCGAATTTCGAGCAGACGGTTTTAATTGGTTATCCGCCCTTTATTAAGGACCTTATGGATGATGCCCTGATGACCGGCATCAATCTTCCGAAACTGAATCTCCGCCTTATGTTTGCAGCTGAAGCGTTTAATGAAGTATTCAGAAATCACTTGGCGAAATCCGCCGGTATTAAAAACGTGTTTCGCGATACGCTGAATATTTACGGCACGGCAGACATCGGCGCAATGGCATTCGAGACGCCGACTTCAATTCTTATCCGCCGAATCGCGCTTGAAGATACCAAACTGTATGCAAATCTTTTCGGAGAAAAAAATAAAATCCCCACGCTGGCGCAATTTAACCCCCTCTATACCAGCTTTGAAGCTCCCGAAGGGGAAATATTGCTGACCGGCACGAACGCAATGCCGCTCATCCGCTACGCAGTGGGCGACCGCGGCGGGGTAAAGAGCATGGACGATTTGCCAGAAGCAGGGCTTTCGTTGAAGGAATTGAAGCAGGAGGCAGGAAAGCACGATGCGCCGTTTTACCAGCTGCCGTTTGTATACGTATATGAGCGAGCGGATTTCTCGATAAAACTCTACGGGGCAACGCTGTTTCCGGAACACGTGCGGGAAGCCCTCCAGGACGGACTGCTTCTCAAAAAAATCACCGGCAAGTTTTCAATGCAAACCCTAACCGATAAACGGCATGACCAATACCTTGAAATAAACGTTGAGCTAAAACCGGGTGTTTCCGAATCAGGGGAATTAACTGAACGAGTTTCAAAGAAAATTGTTGCAAATCTTTTGAAGAAAAACAGCGAGTACGCAAACAATCACTCTTCAATGAAGGAGCGTGTGTTGCCGAAAATCGTCTTTTGGCCTCATGAGGACCCTCTGTACTTTAAACCGGGCATTAAACAGAAATGGGTTAAAAAATAATATGGCCGATTTAGAAACACTTCTAAATGAAAGAAAAGAAGAGAATCACGGCTACCTGCCTAAGATTTTTGACTTCAAAAATGAAGAAGACGAACGGCAGGTGAAGGGACTTTTGCAGTACGGCGCTATAAGAAGCATTTCAGATGATTTTGAGGAACAGGTTCGCGAGTTATACGGAGTAGAGAACCCCACGCTCGTATACGCGCCTGATTTCAAAGACAAATTCAAAATCCATTTCAACAAACTCATTTCAGAAACTCCGCTTTTGAAGCAGGGGAAATGGGTCTTCTACTCTTGGCATTCCGCGTTGGTTCACATTCTACCCGAAGAAGACTACTTCAAGGTAAGAACCGCCCGCAACAAAAACCTGATTAACGAAGAAGAGCAAAAAAAGTTTTATAACGCAACCTTGGGTATTGGTGGGCTTTCTGTAGGCTCTTCAATTATGTACGCGCTTACCCTCCAAGGAGGACCCAAACATATAAAACTTGCTGATATGGACCGCCTTGCGCTTTCAAACACCAATCGGGTTTTGGCGGGAAGCGAGAATCTTGGGCTTTTGAAAGTTGAAATGGCTGCGCGAAGAATCTATGAAATAAATCCGTACGCCGATGTAACACTGTTCCCGGAGGGGCTTTCAAAAGAAAACATCGGAGCCTTCTTTGAAGGACTGGATATTGTAGTGGATGAACTCGACAATATCGCCGTTAAATACCTGATGAGAGAGCAGGCGAGGAAACACAAAATTGCAGTTGTGATGGGCGCCGACAATGGCGATAACGCGGTCATTGACATAGAACGATACGACCTTGACCCTGATTTGCCGTTTTTCCACGGACGGCTTGGCGATACGACGTATGAGGAATTAACAAAACTTGATAAATTCGGCATCGGGAGGACAATAACGAAACACATCGGCCCTGAAAACGTTACAGTACGGATGCAGGAATCGCTCCTTGAAATGGGAAAGACTATCGTCTCCTGGCCCCAGCTTGGCGGAGCGGCTCTCATCAACGGGGCTGCCGTAGCCTACGCTGTCAGAAAAATATTAAACGGACAGCCGGTTGAAAACAATCGTGCATTGATTTCGCTTGATGAGAAGCTTGTTCCAGATTATTTTTCCGAAAAAGAAAAAACGAAACGCGAAGCGGCAGCTTCCGTGTTCAAAAAAACCTTCGGACTCTAGATTCCTTGCTACACTTCTCTCATGGAACCGCAATTTCGGGCGCTTGTAGAAGCTGCCATTGAGGCGCCGTCGGGGGAGAATGCCCAGCCATGGCGTTTTCGCGTTGAAAACCTGACCTTGTTGATGTATCACAACCCGGGAAGCGACGAATCGTTATATAACTACAAAAATTTCGGTACATATGTATGCGAGGGGGCAGCGGTTGAAAATATGCTCATAAAGGGAGAAAGTACCGGACAGCAAGTGAGGCTTGAAATACTGCCCGACCCTGCAAACACGTTTCTCGTCGCAAGAATTGCACTCGACGGCACGACAGCGCCCCGCAGTATCGAGCTTGCGAAAGGGATACCTACCCGCACCACAAACCGCAAAGCATACAAAAAATCCCCGCTCAAAGAAGAGGATGTGCAGGCGCTTGAGGGCGCGTTGAAAATGTTTGAAGGGGACGGCATACAACATAGGCGCATAACCGACAGAAAAGCAATTAATGCGCTTGCGAAAGTAGGCAGTTCAAATGAACAGATTATGCTCGGCAACGAGGAACTGCATGGATTTTTCTTTTCGCATCTCACGTGGAGCGAAAAAGAAGACGCGGAAAAGAAGGTGGGGTTTTATATAAAAACGCTGGAGCTTCCTCCGCCAATCCAAGCGCTCTTTAAAGTATTCAAGTCCTGGAGCGTGATGAAGACTTTAAAGAAGATAGGTTTCCCGAAGCTCGTAGGTAAAGGGAACGCTGACACGTATGCCTCTTCCGCCGAATTCGGCGTCATCACCGTACCGGAATTGAATCCAAAAAATATGATTCTTGCCGGACGCGCGTTCGAACGCCTGTGGCTTACCGCTGAAAGCAGAGGCATTCGCCTGCAGCCGCTGACCGGAACAATATTTATGAACTTTTTTGCTGAGAATGTTCCGCAAGGGCATTTTTCTTCCGAAGAACGCGCACTCCTTTTTGAGCAGAAGCGCATTTTGTATGAAGAAGCTGGGATTCAAAAAGGCACAATTGTTCTTATGTACCGCTTAGGATACGGTCCGAAGCCAAGCGCCCGTGCAACACGGTTTTCAGTTGAAGAATTAACCATATGAGCATCGGAAACTTAGATTTGCTGGTTTTGGGAGTTGCAATTGCCGCGATTGCAACCTTGGGTTTCATTGTTTTTTTCAATAACCCAAAAAGTACTACAAACCGGATGTTTCTTGCGTTTTCGTTTGTCAGCATTATCTGGGGCGTTTTGAATTTTGCGAGCTACCAGGCAACTGATGCGTTGGTGAGTTTGTGGCTGTGGCGCCTGGTTATTTTTTCAGCTGTGTGGTTTTGTTTCGGTATTTTTCATCTTTCTGTGGTCTTCCCGCAGCCAAAGCCGGTTCTTTCGGGTCTGTACACCAAAGTATTTATGCCCCTTGTTGCGCTAACTTCCGTGCTGACCTTAACGCCGTTTGTATTTGCAAAACTTCTTTCAGTGCCCGCTCAGGGCGTTGTGCCGGTTATTGAAAACGGTCCCTTGATTCCCGCGTTCGGACTTACCGTCGGTTTTTTGGTTATCGGAGCCGTGTATCAATTCATCCGGAAGATGCGCAAAGCGCAGGGAGCACTGAAACAGCAGTACCTCCTGATTATGCTCGGCACATTTGTGACCTTTGCACTTCTTATTCTTTTCAACTTCGTACTGCCTACGTCGTTTCAGGTATACGGCTTCATTCCGTTCGGGGCGGTATTTATTTTTCCGTTTATTGCGGCGACCGGATACGCGATATTTGAATACAAACTATTTGATGTGAAAGTTATCGGGACCCAAATATTCGCATTCGTCCTGACTCTGGTTTCCTTAATTCAGCTCATATTTTCAACCTCGACCCTGGAAGTTATCGTCAGAACCTGCGTCTTTGTACTGGTGTTGGTTTTTGCGATTTCACTTATTAGAAGCGTGATGCGCGAAGTAAAACAACGTGAAGAAATCGAGCGTTTGGCAGGGGATTTGAAAGCGGCGAATGAGCGTTTGAAGGAATTGGATAAACTGAAGTCTGAATTTCTTTCTATTGCTTCTCATGACTTGCGCGCGCCCCTGACGGTGATTCGCAATTTTGTTTCGCTTTTGATGGACGGCACTTACGGCAAATTGCCGTCGGCTGCTGAAGAAGGATTGCGGCAAGTGTTTGATAGGGCAACCGACATGGCAAAATCTGTTGATTCGTACCTCAACGTGTCGCGTATCGAGCAGGGAAGGATGAAATACGACTTTATAGACGTAGAACTTTCCCCGATAATCAAAAAGTCCGTGGCTGATTTCAAACCAAATGCCGATAAAAAAGGCGTAGCGCTTTCGCTGACGCTTTCGTTAGATTTGGAAGGTAAAAAAGCCCGTCTCGATATTTCAAAAATAAACGAGGTGTTGAACAATCTTCTCGACAATTCAATTAAGTACACGCCTAAGGGTTCCATAACGGTTACCGCGGAAAAGGTTGGAAGCATCGCCCGCGTCACTATAAAAGACTCAGGAGTGGGCATGTCTCCGGAAACCATTAAAAAGCTGTTCCAATTGTTCTCAACGGGAACCGAGTCTTTGAAGGTAAATACCACTTCAACCGGGGTCGGGCTCTATATCACCAAAGCGCACGCAGAAGCCCACAAAGGGCGAATTTGGGCCGAATCCGAGGGCGAAGGGAAGGGTTCGACCTTTATCCTGGAACTTCCGCTTTTGCCGTAGCCGTAGGGCTTTTTTGCTATACTTTTGCCTATGAACTCCATACAAAGTTTTTTTAAGGATATTAAAAGCTCATTTTATGACCCTGGCTTCTACGGCGTTGCGCCGATGAAACCCACCTCAAACGCTATCTTCTTTTTGTTTTGGGTAAGCGTTATATCCGCAATTGCTGCCGGAATCTTTATCTCAATAAGCGCGTTCACTGCGTTCCGCTCTTTCTCTGCAGAAGACTTCGTTTCAAAAAATTATCCTGAAGCGCTTGTCGTAACCGTCAAAGACGGAAAGGCAAGCGTCAATCAGCCTGAACCATATATGATTCCGGCAAATGCGGAAATGAAAGCCGACAAAGACCATCCGTACGATAATTTTTTAGTCATTGATACGCGCCCTGAAACCACCTTGGAAACGCTGAATTCGTATAAGTCATTGGCGGTCTTGACTCGCGACAGAATATTCTTCGCGCCCGACAATAAAGACGGGAGGGTGTTTCCGCTCACTTCAATTAAAGATGCAACTGTCGACAAAGCTGCGGCGGTTGGTTTCGTAGGGAAGATTATTTCTGTATTGTGGATAATCGCTCTCCCGCTTGCGCTCTTCGGCGTTCTTGCAATCGCTGTTTTCTCGCTAGTCTTCCATCTTATAGCGTCGCTTATCGGCGCGCTTCTGGTGATACTCGTCGGTATGGTGCGCAAAAACAAATTGCAGTACGGGGACGCGTATAAAATCGCTCTGTACGCCTCAGCGCCAGTAATTTTCGTTCAAACACTTGCAATGTTCTTTCATATCTCCTCGCTACCGTTTTTCCTTGACGTTCTATTGTTTATTATTGTCTTATTTGCAAATTTGACTCCGAAGGTAGATACTCCTCCTACAACGTAGGAGCTTATGGGAGAAAGAAGGAGGGGCATCCAAGGATTCGAAGTGGCTGCAGCTGCGGCACTGGTCGGGGCAGTGATCTTGAACGTAGAAACCCACAATACACAAACAGAACCTTCCGTAAGGGCAATTTCCATAGAGGCTGCGGATACTACGCTGGATCAACCTCATCGGATGGCAGCCCTTGCAATAGCACAGAGCCTGCTTCACGCGCGAGCTGTTGAGGCATGCAACGCGCTTCCTTCTGAGGCAGAGAATCGCGCAGTAGCATCGGCAACAGATTTTGAAAATTTACAGGATTTTCTCAATCACCGTAAAGCAGCCCTCCGAACAGGGAACGACTATGTTTTTGATTCGCAGAACGCCTTGACCAACAAAATACTCGTCGCGTGTTTACGCGAGAGTAATACTCCGCAAGATAGGGAAACTCTCCGAGGCATTGCAAGAATCGGGCTGGGAGTCGGTTAGTCGCGTTTGAGTCGAAACACTTCCCGCGTAAGCGGAGTCAGCATGCACTTCACGCACGTAATCTGCTGCGGGCGCGTCTTGATGTACTTCACCTTGCATGACGAACAAACCAAAATCTGCGATTTGGTTACTTTCGGAACCCACATTCCGTGCGTATTGTGCTGAACCTTTACAGGAACTTTTACGGCAACGGGTTTTGATTTTGGTTTAGTTTTCATGCTTGTGTATGTTATTCGACAAAGGTAAGAGCCTTGCCTTTCTTGTTGGAACGGCCGGTTCTGCCGATGCGGTGTACGTAATCGTCGTAGGTTGCCGGAAGTTCGAAGTTAATGACGTGCGATACGTCGGCTATATCTAACCCGCGGGCAGCAACGTCGGTTGCAACCAAAACGTTCACATGATTATCTTTGAATTTACCCAAGGCTCGCTGGCGCTGAGCGTGGTTTTTGTTGCCGTGAATCGATTCGGCCTTGAAACCTCGGTCATTTAGAATCTTTGAAAGCTTCTCAACGCCGTGTTTGGTTCTGCCGAAGATGAGAACCTTGTTGAACTCTTCTTTCGTAAGAAGGTCGTGAAGCACATCAACTTTGTTTTCGCCTTTCTTAACGCGCACCACATCCTGGTCGACGTTCTGAGAAGTGTCGCGGGTTTTAACCGAGACGCGAACCGGGTCATTCAGAAATTCTCCGATTAATTTTTCAATATCGCGGGAAAGGGTAGCTGAGAAGAAGAGTGTATGGCGGGGTTTCGGCATCTGCGCCATTACCTCGCGCATGTCGTTTACGAATCCCATGTCCAGCATTCTGTCGGCTTCATCTAACACAACAGTGTTAAACGCGCGAAGCTGCAGTACGTCGCGTTCAACCAGGTCTTTAATTCTGCCCGGGGTCCCGATAACGAAACTGTATCTGCGGCGCAAATCAGCAATCTGGCGGCCGATTGAGGCACCGCCCACAACACAGACCGAGTACATGCCCATACCTTTGGTGAATCCATTCAATTCATCTTGAATTTGAATCGCAAGTTCGCGCGTAGGAACGATAATCAGCACCTTCTCGTCAACGTTGAGGCCCACTTTGTTGATAAGCGGAATCAAAAACGCCGCCGTTTTACCGGTGCCGGTGTTTGCAATGCCGACAATGTCGCGCCCTTCAAGGATGTGCGGAATCGCACTGTCCTGAATCGGGGTCGGCTCAACGTATCCTTTTTGAATAATCGAGGCCTTCATGTTCGGATGAAGCGCGAAGTCTTGGAACGTGTGCTTGTTTACGTATTCATCAACCGGTGCGGTTTCAACCGCTTTGTTGATAAATCGTTCGTGGCTGATGCGTTCATCCACTGGTCCGCGGCGTCTGCCGCCGCCTCCGTTAAACGGGGCTCGTGCTCCGCGAAAACGCGAAGAACCGCCGCCTGCATGACGGGGGGTTTTACGGAAAGACGGTCGGCTTGAACCGGCGCCTCCCCTTGGGGAATAGCTCTTTGAGTACATAAAACTTTATCTATAACTCCTAGTCCTAAAAATAAAGGGCGACTAGCGGTCTCGTGAGTTTTTAGATAAAGCCTGAGAGGAGTAAGGACTCCGCGGGGCTTTGACGGTTTTAGGTCAAAAATGCCTAAAAAAGAAAAACCTATGAGATTTCAGTTACTCAATAAGAATACACGAAAATGTCTATTTTGTCAACCAACGGCTCTCCTGAGGTCATCTTCGAAATGCAGTATCGTCTGTTCAAAATGTCGTATCTCAATGAGCGCATGTTCGATACGTTCCCATTCCATTTCAGGATTCTTGGAACCCGCAATAACGTCTTCCCAATAATCTCGCTTTTTCCCTGCAAGGATTATTTCGTTACGAACTCGCAAGAACTTTTCCTTGGACATGACTCCTTTAACCTTAGCTTTGAAACCGAACAAACGGAAGGGGACTACTTATTTGACTTCTCATAGGAAAAT
>CAZPUX010000016.1:0-8589 GCA_964589865.1 uncultured Candidatus Saccharibacteria bacterium
GTAACGATCCCAACTGCTGGACATGTCGCGGCGGACAAAAATGGCGGGGGCGACTCGTCGGCAGGATGGGTTGTTGCAGTTATTATTTTAATCGCGGTCATTGCCGGCGGAGTAGCTCTCTACCAAAACGGCTTTTTTGGACAACAGCAGGCACCGACCCCCGACAACACGAACATTAACGTCACCATTCCAAATCCGGTGACTCCTCCCCCGGCAAACCCTCCGGCTCCCTACAAAGCTCCCTAGAGTCCTAGAGCGGTACAGCTATGACTGCCTACCCCCGTACGCCTTCGTGGTTTAAAGGTGTTTTGCTTCCTACGTTTCCCAAACTCGCCGAAAGCCTTCAGACGGAAGCTGTTATTATCGGCGGAGGCCTTACAGGAATGCTGGCTGCGTACCTTCTTGCAAAGAACGGCAACCGCGTGATTCTTTTGGAAAAGGAAACAATCGGCTCGGGTGCAACAGGCCGCACAACGGGATTTTTAACGCAATCTATCGATACGGCATTCGGCCGTCTGGTATGGATGCTCGGAAAAGAAAAGACGAAACTCGTCATAGAATCCCACGGCGCGGCGATAGAACTCCTCCAAAAAATTGTGAAGAACGAACAGATAGAATGCGAGTTTATGCGTTGTGAAAATATCATTTTTACGCCGGAAACCGCTAAAGACTCGAACGCGCTCAACGAAGAATTAGAGTCGGCGCGCATGCTCGGGCTCGACGCCTATATTGAAAAAGCAAACTGGCTTCCTTTCCCGAACAAGGGCTCCTTGCACATAAAAAATCAAGGCAAGTATCATCCGTTGAAATTTCTAGCGGGTCTTGCGATTGCGGCAAAAAAAGCCGGAGCTCTTATATACGAACATACGGAAGCGACAAAACTCGAAACGAATGCGGACGGCGTTACGGTTTTCGCGGGGAATAAAATTATCAAAGCTCAATTTGCTCTTTCGGCCGCATACGAACCTTTCACAAAGTCAGCGGGATTATATTTCAAAAAGGCCATGTATGCCTCGTACGTAATGGAACTTGCAGTTCCGAAGGGAACGATTCCCGAAGGAACATACGAGGATACCGAAAACCCCTACCACTATTTTCGTATCGATAGCACGGGTGCTAAAGATCGTATTATTTTGGGCGGACAGGGCCACCGCCTTGATATTCCCGTTTCATCGGAGAAAAATTTTACTGCCCTTATGGAGTACGCAAAGAAAATATTTCCGCTGGCTTCCGGTGATATCGCCACACGCTGGCAGGGACACGTGCTTGAACCCATCGACGGACTGGCGTTCATCGGTCCCTACAAAAGCCGGCATACGTGGTATGCGTTCGGTTTTTCGGGCAACGGCATGACGTATGCTGGAATTACAGCGATGATGTTTTTAAACGCGGTCTCGGGAAAAGAAAATCCGTGGAGTACTGTATATCGGGTAGAACGGATTCCCGGTGTGAAGTCGCTCCTGATAAAAGGGGTCGATTATATCGGCGAGTTTCTAAACGGCGCCGTTCGGACCATGTTCACCTCAGCTGGAAAAACTAAAAGCTAAAACAGTGCATGCAGACAATCTTCCTGAGCAGCATTGCAAGTCTTGGGGTGAATTATCTTGCATTACTGGTATTCATGCCGGTAACGATAGGATTTAGTCCGGTAATCGTACTCCCGATAACATTCTGGACGGTGATAGCTGCAACCGGAGCAATCGCGGTCAAAATCCTGTTGGAAAAACTGGGTGTATATTCGGCGGGTTTGTTCGTAGGGCTGGCATTCATTGTATTTTTTCTTTCTTTCATCGCTCTCTATTTGCACTTAGGCATTTTCCGGGATGTACCGCCTCAATTTACAGCTGCCGCAGCACGGGCGCTTTTTGTTATGCATAGCGCCGATTCGGTTATCATAACCGCACTCGTTATAAGGCGCGTTAGGTTTGCTACAATGAAATCGAAATGACCCCGCTGTATATTTTGGCTACGATTTCAGGAGTGTTCCTTGCCTTCAGCGCGCTTCCGCAGGCAATAAAAATTTTTAAAGCCAAAAGCGCGCGCGACGTCTCGCCTATTCCCTACTGCATTACGCTCGTTGGCGGAACGATTTGGGTTTTGTACGGACTTGAAATACAGAATCTGCCGATAACGCTCGCAAACATCATTGGCGTCGTTATATCCGTTCTTGTGCTCGTAGGCTGGTATTTGTACGGCCGAGTAAAGAAATAAAACGCTTTGGAACACCAGGTTATCCGCAGAACATCTTTTTAAATTTTTCCCGTCGGACCATATGTATTGACCGACAGTTCTTCGCCTGTTTTTGGATTTTTATTGAGAGCGACATCAAATTCAAAATTATCTTTACCTCCTGATACGGTAATTTTTCTTATACCGTAGGAAATATCCGCTGCGCCATGTACAGTCGCTCCGAACCGTTCCGCGGCTACTTCAGCAAAACCGCCGGGGGCTCCGCCGTAACAAGAATCAATAATGCCCTTAGGATTCTCAGTAAAAAACCGGTTCAGGTTCTGCGGGCGCAGTCCGCTGAGCATTTTCGTATTGAGTACCTGCCCGTATTTGTTGCCCACTTGCACATCTTCCTCGCCTCCGTGCGCCTGAAGAACGGCAAAAGAAATCTTATTTTTTTCGCCATACTTGGCATCAAGTTCAAGCATTCGTTTCGCAAGCGTCCGCGGAGTGTCGACTTCAATAATGCGCAAATGGAAACCGAGTTCTGAAAGCTGCCGGGAAAATTCCCGCAACCTCTGCTCATGCGTGACCTTTGTAAAAGCGTCGTTGTGGTCGTATTGAACGGCGATAAGCACTCCGTACGGAACATCCGCGTCACGCTTGTCGTATTCTTCTTTTAGGACTTCAAGCGGAAAATGGTGCGGGTTTTTGATGCCGAATTGTTTCTGCAGTTCCTGTGCGGCGCCGAGCGCGTGTCCGTCAAGCTCGACGTTAGCGCCCACCAGCCTGCGCAGGTGCTGTCGGTGAGCGCGCGCTTTTTCCTCCGGTGTCGCCTTATGAAGCCGCTGAGTGCGCAAATCTATTTCTACGTTGCTGTTGCCGGTAACCGTAAAAGCAAATTTTTCCACTTCCCCGGGTATAACCATGTCTTCAAGCACTATCTGGACATAATCGGAATCGGCATAGGAGCGGGAGTCATCCGCACGCATATCTTCTTGGGTGTATCCCTTTTTAAGAGCCCCTGCCGCAAGATACTGGGCGACTACCCGTTCTACAATGTTTTCTTCCCCGCACTTCAGCATGATTCTTGATAAACTCGAAACACGAAGGTCCATCCGATACGGTGACGACTCTTCATCGATTGTGAACAATTCGATGTTGTCGCGAAATAAAGAAAGGATTTTTGGTTTCAATTCAGCTGACTTTGCGCTGTAATTGAATTCCTTAAAACAGAAATCGGCTTCTTCCATAAAATCACACGCATTGCAAAGCAGCATGGCTGTGAAATCGGCAACATCGGGTATCCCCCGCTTAGCAAGCTCAATGCACATATCTGCGTTTTCATAAATCCACCCCAGATAACCGTCAAAACATTCCTCTTCCCAATGTTTACTTGGGAACGCAACCAAATACTCAAAAACCGCCCGCGGGTCGTTTCTTTCTTTCAACTCCTGCAAAATCCATTTTTCGGCTTCGGCCCAGCTAAACGAAGGTCCCTCGTGGGGCGAGTTTCGTCCTCCCGTAGCTTCAGTTAAAGCATCTCGCCCGGATTCCACGCTTCGGTTTCCGTCCATTAAAACAGTTTAAAACAAAAATACAATTTGTCAAATTACGCGTTCGAGGCGCACTACCCTATCACAACCGCCGTGCGGGGGCCGAAGTTGTATTCGCGCGTCATATCGTTTGCGCTCAATACTGCACGTGATTCATCTTCGTCCCAACGCAAATATGTAACGAGTTTTTCAGGCATAAGATACGAACCCAAGTGGTAACCCACCGAAGCATCGTCAGTCACCGTCTGCGTTTCCTCAAGCCGGGTAATCGCATCAATAATCGCAATTTCAGGAGTGAAGCCTGACTCTCCATCGTAGTGCTTATTCCAAAGCATAGTTTCGATGCTTTCCTCCGGCGTCATGTTCGTTTCAAATTGTTTCCGCCGCTCACTGCGCCCCTGCCCTGATGATTTTCCTTCTCCTGGGAACGCGATATTCGCTGAATCTTCTACAAGAACAATGCGGAACGGAGGAAGTTCGGCTTTAGTAACGCCTCCGTCTGTTTTAGGGTCTTCGGAAAATTCCTGAGGAAAATAGAACAAATTACTTTTCTCATCTGCTTCTTTGAGGGTTTCCCATACCCACACGTCGTGTCCGTCGGCAGGCGGCTTAGTAATGACGTTGCCTTTTGAATCTTTGAGTGTTCCTTCGCTTCGATGTTTCTGAATTAAAGACGCATACGCATCAATAAAATACACGAGCGGAGTTTTTAAGGGAACGATAAGGAGTTTGGTAAAACCTTGCCGATATTTAGTTTCATAGAGCGCGCGGTTTTTTTCTATAAGCGCCCCAATGTCGTTCGGATACGGATAGGTGTTCCCGACACCGTCCATCCCCTGACCTTCATACAAAAGCCCGGCCTTCGTCAATAGTGCTATTTGCGAATCGTATTGGTCGGCTAGACTCTCGAGCCACACGTCGGGACCTTTTTCTCTTCCAAAATTTCTGTCCATATTTATTTTTCAAAACCTTCGCGTTCGTGCGAGCCGTCGCAAAACGGTTTGTTGCCGGAAAGACCGCACCGGCACAAACGCAACACTTCCCCATCTTTACTTCGAGCAATAGTGTGACCGGTGCTGCCCGCAATCACCTCAACATTTCCGCGAACTTCCAAGGGGCCCCCTTCCTTCCACGTAATTTTCAAGAGCCCGTCGTGCTTCTCCAAAGGTTCGCTTGCGACGATATCGGGTTCCCCGGTTGCATGAAACTTCTCGCGAGCATGGCTCAAATCACAATTCGGTTTGTTTGCCGAGTGACCGCATCTGCACAATGTTGCGCGAAATCTCGACTCTTCCTCTCCCTGAATACGCAAATCACCGCGAAAAACTAACGGACCGTTTTCCATAACAGCAATCGTATTAAAAGGCGGCGCAGTTTCACCTTGAGAACCATCCGTTGTTTCGTACGTGAGAGCGCCCGAAGGACACTGGGTAATGGTGGAAATGAGTTCGTCCCGCGACTTTGCCGCATCCGCGTCTATCCAATCACCGCCTGATACGCCGGGCTTGAACGCCGCGGAGCGCGTAACGCACACCCGCGAATGTACGCACAATTTCCCGTTATTGCAGATGCGGACTCCGTGTATGCTTTCGAATTTTTGTTCAGCCATATCAAAAAATCAGTTGTACATTTTTAGCATTTCTTTCTTAGAAGTCAACAAAGCGTTCCGCGAGTGTCACCGCGACCCGCTTCTTCGCAGAAACGCTCAGATTCATATGCTCAGGCACCTGAAGTTCTACACCTGCCATTTCTGCCATGTGTGTAAGACCGAGCATGACCGAACGCTCAAAGTTCAAACCGACCGCCTGCGTTACCAGACATGGCCAAGAAACCATGGCATCGGCGGCTTCTGAATAAATCCTCTCTTCCAGGCTGACCTTTGCCGCTTCTTCCTTTTGTGCCATTTTATCTTGCCTTGTCCCTTCCAGGTATAAGCACCCGAGGCGCTCTTTAAGCCCATCAAGGGTTCCGCCGGAAAGAGACATCAGACGAACAGAGCCGAATTCTCCTCCATCCTCAGACAAAGAACGGACTACTCCGGCAAGACCGTCAATCGCGGAATTCCGTCCCACGCCGTAGACCGTCATATGCTCGTCCATTTGGCGCAACGTGCCTGCTAAAGCCAACTCATCGGTAATATCCGGCAGCTTTGCCTTTATGTCGCCCTTACGGCCACCGCATACGCATAAGCGCCCGGGGCACCAATAGCAGCGTGTTTTACCGCTAACATCTTTGACTCCGTACTTCCCAAGGCCATGGCGAACCAATTCGGTCAAATTCAATTCAGGATGTTCGGTTAAAACAGCAACCGCACGCATGCAAAAAAGTACTCCCAGCTGGCGTTCATATTGCTCAACCTCTTTCTGAAGTTCCGAATCCGTATTGTCCAATCCGTATTGATAAAATTCAAGTAAAAAATTCTCGGCGCGCGCATGGCGTTCGTCCGCGTCAGCTCCGATAAAGTCACCCTGAATTTCACACCCCAAGGCGTATATCAGTTGGGATGCGGTCTGGCGGCGCGCTAACCACGTATACCCTATCTTTCCTAGACTGGCTTCATCTAAGCGTTCGCTTGCAACCGCATCAGAATAAAGCGGAGCGATTATTTCTTTACTGAGCCCGGCTCTCAACCCTGCTTCTTGAACCACATTCAAAGGCGGAATAAGCCGATGAAGATGTTTCGGGTCCCGTCCGATTTCATCGAGGGTCCCCCACGTCTGTGCATTCACGACCTCCCGGAGGAATCCCGGATTTGAAAGGTCCACCTTTCCATCCCGAGCAATTTGCATGATTGTTTCAAAAACACCGACAAAATTCAAATTCGGAAGAACTATCTTTTCCCTTCTTTCTCCGCCGGATTCAACTGAGCTCATATTTTCTGTTTGATTAAAATAACACTAATTATATATTTGTCAAAATACTTGCGATTTGTGCCGGAAAGCAATACAGGTACACTGAATTTATGAAAAAGAAATCCCACCTGACGCAACTCGGAAAGAAAGTTGCCTTTGCCGATTCGCCGGACAAAGCGGTTATTGAAACCGTTCCGAATCCGCACGTCGGAACTGATTACGCCATACGGTTCACCTGCCCTGAATTCACGTCAATCTGCCCCATTACCGGCCAGCCCGATTTTGCGCATCTCGTTATCGATTACGTACCGAACAAAAAAATAGTTGAGAGCAAGTCATTGAAATTATATTTCTTTTCATATAGGAATCACGGCGCATTCCATGAAGACTGCACGGTGGGTATCGGCAAACGACTGATTAAAGAATTAAAACCGAAATGGCTTCGTATCAGCGGATATTGGTTTCCGCGCGGAGGCATGCCAATAGATGTATTTTTTGAACAGGGCAAAAAACCTGCATCTGTTATCGTCCCGGACCAAGGCGTTCCTCCGTACCGCGGACGCGGATAACCCCGGCTTCTTTCTCCAAACGGGCATTCTTGCGCTTTTTGTTTTTTCTTGCATAATAAATCCCCTATGGGATACGAAAAGGGACGGCGAACGATTTCCGCTGAGGGCCTCGCCGTTGCGCTCATTGATATGCAGGAGTACTACGTATCCACTCTTGCAAGAAAGACCCGCGAAAAAATAGTGCGGGCGCAAAAGGGCGTAATGGGCCGGTGCGAAGAAAATGATATTCCCCTTGCCGTTGTTGAATACAAAGGCGACGGAACTACCCTTCCCGAGCTTGTTGAGGCGCTTGTGCGCGTTCCGCGAACCCTCACGATTCAAAAAACCGGCCAAGGCGGATTTGAGGGGGATATTGACCTCGACCAAAAACTAAAGGAGCTCAACATCACGAGGCTTCTTCTTATGGGCGTTTTTGCAAGCCAGTGCGTAAAAACATTCGGTTATTACGCACTGAAACGGGGCTACGAAATCGCAACCGCCCGACCGCTCATCGCCAACATGGCAGTCGACGAAACGTCGGGTGCGAGCATGCGCAACCGCTCTATGGATTGGTATGAAAGAAACGGAACTTTTTATGAACGCGTACCGGAACTAAAATAGCTCTCGAGAAAAACATTGAAGAAACCAAGGCAGGATGAAGCTGAACAAAACGGAGGTATGCTGAATCTGTATGGTCGAAGGCAGAAGCGGCCAACCAAAAGTAAACGACCGTCCCCGGCAAGGTCTAAAACCCGAGAAAGGCGACCTGAGGTTTGAGTGCAAGAAAGATGCGCGTGTTACGGTTACCCGCCTGGGCCACAAATTTTTCGGCAAAGAAGGGACGGTAAAAAGCCTCGGGAGAAGCCCGAGTGTGCGGATGGTAAAACTCGACGACATTGAAGGCACACATGCCTTTATTCTCGGAGAACTAAAAGAGAAGATATAATCGGCATATGCGGATAACAAAGAACTTTTTCATTTTCGGCGGCCTCGGTGTTCTTGCGGCGGGGATAGCGCTCTTTTTTCTTTTTTCCGGCTGCTCTCCTGCCCCGCAGAAAGACCAGGAAATGGGTTCCCAGGGATTTCGAATCTGGTCGGGACCGACTCTACAGAGCTTTGACCCGCAAGGTAAGAAAATCTGCGTGCCCGAAGGCTGGGAGGCCGTAGGTGCAACCGACAAAGGCAAGGGGTGGGCAACGTTTGAGCCGGGCAAGACGGGCGTTTTAATCCGTTCGGCAGCGTTCGGCACGACAACGCTTCAGTTTGAAAAAAGTTCATACGTCGTGACCGTTTTCTACCCGGGAACCGAGCGAACGCCGCTCATTGACCGATACATTTCTTCGATTACAAATGCATTTGAACGCACCGGCACTGTTTTTGCCGACTCGAAGAAAAACCCGAAACATACTCACGATGTGCTTATAACAGTGGGCATTGAGGGCACCAGTTCAGCGAACGGGCCGA
>CAZPUX010000017.1:0-8466 GCA_964589865.1 uncultured Candidatus Saccharibacteria bacterium
TCCAATCACGCATGGCGCTTAGGTTTCCGAGCATCAGCACTTCATTCGAACCTTGGGAAATGCGCGCCAAGGTTGAGGTGATTTTTCTCGTAACGAATGTATCGGGCCTGCGCGGCGATTCGTGATTAAACAAAATGCCCGAAACCGCAAAAACGCCGTCTGCCCTCGCCTTTTCAACCGCAAGGTGCGCCTTCAGTTTTGCTTCCCCGTACGGATTCACCGGAAGAAACGCTGTTGTTTCGCTTTGTGGAGATTCCGTCACGTTGCCGTACATTTCCGCAGAAGACGCCTGGAAGAATTTCGTCTTCAGCGATTTTGCCTGTATTGCTTCCAAGAAATGAAGCGGTGCCCCTGCCGTCACGCGTTCTATCTCGGGAATATCCTTTAACGGTTCCGCCACCGTTGCGATTGATGCAAGGTTGTATATTTCATCGAAATTTTTAGCAACCAAAGAATCTACAAACGCAGAATCGCCAATATCACCGGGAATGAGCGTCAGTTTCTCGCGTATCGCTTCAATGTTCGGGCTTGCCTCCCCTCGCGTCACCCCCGTTACCGCATACCCTTTTTGAAGCAATAATTCAGCCAAATACGAACCGTCTTGGCCGGTAATACCTGTAATGAGCGCGGTCTTTGTCATCCTAGTCGTTTTCTACGGTTTCTTTTTTGCCGGCGACAAGCATCAAATCGGCTTCCACCATCATCTTCACCAGTTCATTGAAAGAAACTTTCGGGTTCCAACCCAAAACTTTTTTTGCTTTCGATGCGTCGCCTTTCAGGGAATCTACTTCAGCCGGGCGGAAATAGCGCTCGTCCACTTTAATGATTGTTTTTCCGTTCTGGTCGACACCGATTTCTTCCAATCCTTTTCCGTGCCAGTGAATATGAATACCCAACTCTTCGCATACCGCTTCCACAAACTGGCGCACCGAATAGGATTCGCCTGTTGCAATAACAAAGTCATCAGGTGTTTCCTGCTGCAACAACATCCACATTGCTTCCACATAATCGCCGGCATAGCCCCAATCGCGCTTTGCTTCCATATTTCCGAGGCGCACCATTTCCTGCAAGCCCAGTTTTACCTTCACCAATGAGTGCGTGAGTTTTCGCGTGACGAAATGTTTTCCGCGTCTCGGCGATTCATGATTAAACAAAAAACCTGATACCGCAAAAAATCCTTTCTTGCGGTATTCCAACACCAGCTTGTGCGCGTTCAGCTTTGCTTCCGCGTATGGCGACACCGGATTAAACGGCGACGTTTCAGATTGCGGAGGATTAGTGGAACCGAACATTTCCGAAGTCGACGCCTGATAGATGCGCACTTTCGGGTTTTGTTTAAAAGCAGCTTCCAAAAGGCGCGCTACGCCCGTTTCGTTAATATCTTTCGTTTCGTCAGGACATTCAAAAGAAACGCCCACATGCGATTGCGCTGCAAGGTTATAAATTTCGTCAGGCTGTGATTTCTCCAAGGCACGCACAATCGTAGGCGTGTCGCGCATGTTGCCGTATATCAGTTTCAGCTTTCCCGATTCGTACAAATCCTCAATACGCACAAACGGGTCGGTCGACGTACGGCGCATAAAGCCATACACCTCGTATCCTTTGTTGATAAGGAATTCCGCGAGGTATGAACCGTCCTGACCAGTAATACCTGTTATAAGCGCTTTTTTCATTGTGGAAGTATACCCAAACACTAACTCATTTAAAAGGCTCTTGGTAACCTCTCCGCCTAGCGCGCCTCGCCATTCTCTCAACTGCAACGCTAGGGCTTGGGCGAGTCATTTGAACTTCGTAATTTCCACGGGAGCAACAGAACGCCGGATGCTACCACAAGGAAGAAAAACGGTTCAGCTGAGATGCGATACCGAGGATGGGACACGGGGCCGATGACGAGTGCGGTATATAAAACGATAACGACACAGAGTGTAAACAGCGTAGTCATTCGTTTTTTTAACAAAGTATGCAAAACGCCTAGGAGCGCAAAAATTATTGTAAGCAACCTGAATGCACGCTCAAGTGTGAGCAAGGGTTCCGCGCTCAAAGAATACCAAACCGCACCGACCGGATTCTCGCCAAACAGAGCCTTCACATTTACCGTGTTCCCGCCTGCAAGGTGCAAACTCTGAAGAACCGAGGAAAACATAGGCAGATTGATTGCCGCATCCCTGACGCTGCTCGCTAAAAATAAATTTATACTTCCCAGTATATGAAATGTGCCGTACTCGAACGGATATTTAAAAATAAATTCCTTGGCAACTGCCATAATTCCCTTCGAGTAGCGAATATCTCTCAATTCGTCTCCGCTCTTCATCGGCAAACTCTCAAATACTGCGTTTCGTGCCTCGGTAACGCTCAATCCTTTCTTTTGTATAAGAAAGCTTTGTACGTCAGAAAAAAGTAGCGTGTAGGGTCCAATCGAAGTGAGGCCGAGAGTCCCGCCGCTTGCATTGAAGTTTCGCACGTACCATGGCAAAAGAATCCCGCCGTACATTGTGAGGAGGAGAACCGCCGCGATGAATGTTTTTTTCAGCCCGATTCTCTTGACCGCTTCGAAAATCATGAGCGCGAGGAAAATCCATACCAAATATCCCCCTCCGGGGCGTACCAATGTTGCGGCCCCCAGCGAAAGCCCTGCGACTGCGTACGCCACCCACTCGCGCGGTTCCCTAACAAAGAGCAGATAGGCCGCAAGTACCAAAAGAAAGACAAACGGAATATCACTCCAAATTCCCAATGAATAAAAAACGGTAGTCGGATCAAAAACAAAAAATGCCGCGGCAATGAGAGGCCATGGCGCAGGCAAAATGCGTTTGCCGATTTCCATAATAAGAAGCGCGCACGCGATAACCATCAACACTTGAACGAAAATCGCAAGAAAGAAAGAGTGATCAATCGCGTAGAACGGCAGAAGAAAGGCACTGTACCCCGGACTTCGGAGCATTTCAGGAACGTACGGAGACGTAGTAGAGAGTGAGAAGCCATTCCCTGCAAAAATATTTTGAGTCAAAAACGCGTACTCGTATGAATCTCCGCCGTTGTGTATTGGATATCCATGAACGCTAAATATGCTGGAATCAATGACGGATATATAGAAAAAAGCGCAGGCATATACAAAAAGGATGACGCCAATAAAAATGCTATGGCTGCGTAACATCTGCATGCTCAAGAAAAATTATATTACAGTATTTTAACGCGCGGAACTGGTATGATGAATTTTACGCCACGTGCCCGTAATGCTTTTTCTTTCTCCAAGATTTGTGTGGCGTAATTCCATGATAAGAGAAGGATGTAATCCGGTATATGCGCGCTGATTTTCTCCGGAGATACGATAGGAATATGCGTACCCGGAGTGAAGAGTCCCTGTTTTAAATGGGTGGTATCGGTTATGAAATCCAAAGAAGCGGGACCGATTTCAAAGTAATTCAGCAACGTATTCCCTTTCGCCGGAGCGCCGTATCCGATAATTTTTTTGTTGTTTTCTTTTGCAGTTTTTAAAATCGTAGTGAGCTGTTTCTTACTCGTCATAACCTTTTGTTCAAACTTATTGTAGGTGATGAGTGTATCCAACCCCATCTTTTTCTCCCTGTGTAGGAATTTCCGCACCGTTGCCGCTGCCTTTCCTTTTTTTGCGATATAACATCGCAACGATTGGCCGTGTGTAGGCACCAGTTTAACATCGGTTAACGTAAGTCCCATTTTTTGGCTTAATCGGTCTATAGCTCGCAGGGAAAAGTAAGAAAGATGCTCGTGATAAATTTGGTCAAAACCGCCTTGACCAATCAGATTGCCGACCCAGTGAACCTCGAAAATAAATACTCCGTCAGAGGAGAGAAGCGTTTTCACGCCCTTAAATATGTCTTTGATGTTATCAATGTGGGCAATAACGTTATTCGCAACAACCACTTTGGCATGGCCGTATTTTTTTTGAATTTTTTCTGCCAAGGATGAGCTAAAAAAATCACAGATCGTCTCGACCTTGCGTTTCGCAGAAATTCGCTGGATATTTTTTGCGGGGTCAACTCCGAGTACCCTGCAGTTTTTTTTAAGAGCTTCGAGCAACACACCGTCATTCGATCCTATCTCAACCACTAAGTCGTCTTTTCGGGTAATATACTTCTTCGAAATTTCTTTAGCGTACGATTCAAAGTGCTGTATAAGCGGTTTGCTGGCGGATGTGAGATACGTATATTTTTGAAAAAGAAATTTTGGGTCAACAATGTGGGAAAGTTGCACTAAGGAACAGGTGTTACAGAACGAGAGAACGAGAGGAAATGTTGGTTCGAATGTAGCGAGGTCTTTTTTTGTGCGGAACGAATTTGCAGGAGGCATGCTCCCAAGGTCAAGAATCTCGGTAAAGCTGCGAGAACCACATACCCTGCACGTTTTAATTTTGTGAAACTTTTTTTTCATTTTTTGATGTAGCCTTTCCACTCCGTAGCAATATACTCCGCAAGCGCGTCTTGCCAAGGGCGCATGAAGCTTACTTTTGAAACTGCCGATTCATTGGTAAGGCGCCGAGCTGGCAGGTTAAAGTACTGTGCCGAAACAGGCGTAACTGTTACTGACGGCTTTACATGTGTAACAATCGCCTTGGCGACATCGTAACGGCTACAGGCACCTGTGTTTGTTAGATGGAAAAGACCGGTCGCGTCTTTCAAAATCAATTCTTTTAAAGCCGCTACGAGATCCTTTCCATATGTAGGCGAACCGTGTACATCATTCAAAGCCTTAATGTCTGTTACGCGAGGATTTTGTAACTGAGCAATAATTTTCGAGGTAAATTTTTTATCTTTAGCCGGTCCGCCGCCAAACACCCAGCACGTCCGAGCAATGATGTAGTCAGTAAGCATGCTCTGAATAATAAGCTCGCCAGCATATTTTGAATGACCATAGTAGGTGTGCGGATTGGGAGTGTCTTTTTCGGTATAGGGACGTTTCTTGGTGCCATCAAAAACACCAGTGGTAGATATATAGACGAGTTTGGCACCTACGCTTCGTGCCGCAAGCGCTACGTTATACGTCGCAACGGTGTTTACTGTATACGCAAGAACGGGGTTCTTCTCTCCCGCATCAAGATCGGTAAACGCTACCAAGTGAAGAATTACTTTTGGCTTATGTTTTTTCACTGCCTTCATCACCGCAGGAAGGTCTGTGACATCAAGTGTTTTTCGATTGGTTCGTATACCAAAATCAACATACGAACCAACCATGCCGTCGGCGCCGGTGACCAGAGTTTTAGGCAACTTCGACGGCATGTTATTTTTTTATTCGGGCCATAGCATTGGCTGCTTTCAGAAGAGAGTCGAACGTTCCGGCATCAGACCAGTAGCCTTTTATAAACGCAAATTTGAGTTTTTTTGCCGCAAGATACGCATTATTAACATCCGTTAACTCAAGCTCTCCTCGGCCGGATGGCGTAAGCGTGCGGATTATCTTGAATACATCGGAATCAAATAAATACATGCCGGCTTGAGCGTAGGATGATTTTGGTTTTTTCGGCTTCTCCTCGATTTGGATAATTTTCTTGCCCGTTTTGTCAAAAACCGGAACGCCGAAACGTTTGGGATTAGCAACTTTTTTTAGAAAAATCATAGCCCCAGATTTAAACGTTCTGACATACTTTGTAAAATCATCTTCAAAGATATTGTCGGCCAGCGTCATAATTATCGGTTTTTGATCGGCAAAATCTTCGGCGTAGGACAAGGCATCGGCAATTCCAGCATTATTTTTATCCTGAAGGGCGTACGAAAACTTTACTCCGTACTCTTTGCCGGAACCGAGGAAATTCATAAAGTGGCCAGCGTGTTCCCTCCCACAGACAAGCATTATTTCTCTAATGCCTGCTTTTTTCAGCGTTTCTACCGAATACAGTATCATCGGCTTGTCGTATACAGGCAGAAGATGCTTATTGGTTATTAGAGTTAAGGGATGCAATCGTGTTCCCAATCCTCCGGCTAAAATTACTCCTTTCATTTTGTTCGGTTTAGTTTTCGGTTCGTGGTTGTGTGAGCGCTCCAGAGATCAATATGCGGATTGAATACTCCGGTTTTTTCTCGTACCCGTTCAATCCAGCTGACGTTATTCATGTACCAATCAATCGTTTCATAGAAGGCTTTCTTGAACGTATGTTTTGGCTTCCAGTGTAGCTGGCGCCTAATCTTAGTACTATCAATCGAATAACGCCGATCATGACTGGGTCGGTCAGAAACAAACTCCAGCCAAGATGTGTCGCGCTTGAAATATTTTAAAATGAGGTCCGCGATCTCAAGATTACTCATCTCGTTACCTGCACCAATATTGTAAACCTCGCCTGAAATTCCGCGGAGAAGACAGCTTTCAAGAGCAGCACAATGATCATCCACATGGAGCCAATCTCGTACGTGCTTGCCATCCCCGTATAACGGCAATTTTTTATTCTCCATCATTCGCAAAATGAAAAAAGGTATCAATTTCTCAGGATATTGGAATGGACCGAAGTTATTTGAACAATGAGTGACAATAACCGGCACATTCCACGTTGAAAAATATGCCCGGCATAAAAGGTCTCCACTGGCTTTAGTGGCGGCATACGGGACATTCGGTGAAAAAGCCGTATCTTCTTTGAATTTTTTACTTGAACTCAGCTTCAAACTTCCATATACCTCATCGGTGCTTACTTGGACGTATTTTTCGACGCGCGTGGATGCTTTTACCGCCTCGAGGATATTAAAGACTCCTTCAATATTAGTTTTAATGAATTCGAGCGCTCCAACGTGAATGCTGCGGTCAACATGAGTTTCAGCGGCAAAATTAATTACATGGGTTATACGATATTTTCTGAATACAGATTGGATGGTTTTCTCATCTGAAATGTCTCCTCGTATGAATGTAAAGTTTTTCCTTTTATTAACAGCCTTCAGATTATCAAGGTTTCCTGAGTAGGTAAGCTTGTCAAGAACAATAATAGAAACCTGCGGATATTTAGAAAATATATACCGGATAAAATTTGACCCGATGAACCCTGCCCCGCCACAGACGAGCAGTGTTTTTTTATTGAAAGTATTCCTGCTCATTTAGCCTAAAACTAACATGTGAAATATACCAATATACATGGTTGGAATCAACTTTGACGGAAACGCCTTTGTATCTATCTACTAGCGTGGGGTTTCTTAAAAATTGGAGAAATAAAGCCGATTTTTGCAAGAAAGAAATACCAAAGCACTTGGAACGTTTTGAGGGAGTACTTAATGCTGCTTTTGAGGCTGGCTCCTCGTTTTTCACCGATATAGTTTGTCTCCACGGGAACTTGAGCGAATCGGCATTTAAAAAATGCGGCTTGAACAATTAATTCAAAACTAAAAAGATAGTCGTTTGAGTTGGCCATGAAATTCACTTTTTGCAAAAGCGCTCTGGTATACACTCGAAAACCCTGATGAACGTCATCTACGGGAATTCCTAAGATTAATTTATCAATCCAATTCATTAAAAGTATCAAAGGTGCTTTCCAAAAAAACATGCCTCTTTTAAGAGGATCGGTTTGCGCAGTGAATCGATTGCCGAGAATAAACTCGGCCCCGCTTTGTACCTCTTGGATGGCCACTGGTATGGCAGAAGGCTTGTATTCTCCGTCCGGATGAATATCTATTACAATATCGGCCCCATGTTCAAGAGCCAGATTAATAGCTCGTTTAAGATTGCCTCCATAGCCGAGATTGACTGGGTTTTTATATGATTGAATGCCAAGCCTCACTGCTAATTCAAAAGTCCCGTCTTTGGACGCATCGTCAACAAGGAGTATCTCATCGCACAATTCCTTAGGGAAAGAATTATAAAATTTTTCCAAGGTCTGCGCAGCATTGTAGGCTATAAAAATAGCAATTATTTTTTCTGGCATGATGTCCCCTTTCGTGTGATAGCCCGACTCAATCCGTACGCGTTCTAACACCAGCAGTATATAACCGCCAGCATCATATAACCATGAGTAGGAATTTTAAAAATCGCGCCTCTAAAAAGTTTAGTGCGGTAAAAAACAATGCGTTCAATATCGCGTCGGGTACGCGAACGAACCTCAAGGACCTTGCCGAAGAGATTCAGAAACTCATGGGAGTTACGGCCCCTATTTCAACCGGCGAGAACCGCACGGGCGAGGTAATGCGCTATGTGGGCAATATTGATAAGGCGAAGCAGGGTATTGGGCTACAAGCCCGAAATAGGCCTTTCTGAGGGCTTAAAACGGGCAATAACGTGGTATAGCGCCTTCTATGATGCACATCCCGAACGCGTGCCGAAACTAGGTAATTAGGCCTTCAAAACAGCATCCAAGGCCGAGGTGACCTTGGAAACAGGAATCGAATCCAGGTGCCTGCGGGCGCTTGCAACGTCTACCTGGTCGAGGTTTGAGACAAGCGAACGCACAACAAATTCCTGTTTTTCCGGCATCACCACTTTCGCGCGCGAACTGCCGTTCGGGTGTTCATTTGCATCCGA
>CAZPUX010000018.1:0-8117 GCA_964589865.1 uncultured Candidatus Saccharibacteria bacterium
GCGATTTGTGAAAACCGACGACACTCAGGCAACGCTTGAAAACGTCGCTTCGGTATTCGCTTCGCAAAGCTTTAAGACGAAAAAAGATTTTGAATATGCCGATTTCCGCTACGGCAATAAAATATACGTAAAATTCAAAGGCGAGTAGGGCTTTTGGTATAGTGCACCCACATGAACCGCGGATTTTGGGACAAACTGAAAAAGCCTTTTTTTGTACTGGCTCCGCTCGCGGATGTGACTGACCCTGCGTTTCGACGCATTATTGCTAAATATTCAAAGCCTTCCGGCCCTGCGGTTATGTTTACAGAATTCGTTTCGGCTGACGGGTTGGCATTGGCGCCAGAAGAAGGGCGGCAAAAACTTTTGAAAGATTTGGCGTATAGCGAGCTAGAGCGGCCGATTGTTGCGCAGTTTTTTACCTCGCGTCCCGAGAATATGGAGAAAGCTGCCAACTTGGCGCGCGAGCTTGGGTTTGACGGGGTTGATATAAATATGGGTTGCCCGGATAAATCGATTGAAAAGCAGAAGGCGGGTGCCGCCATGATTAGAAATCCTGAGCTTGCCAAGCAAGTGATTGCCGCCGCAATACAAGGCGCGAAAGGTTTGCCCGTGTCGGTTAAAACCCGAATTGGCTACAACAAAGTTGAATTGGAAACGTGGGTGCCGCATCTTTTGTCGACCGGTATTTCCGCGCTCACGATTCACGCACGAACCCGCAAAGAAATGTCCCTGGTGCCTGCGCAGTGGGAAAAAGTGAAAAGAATCGTTGAACTTCGGGATGAGCTGAATCCGAATGTTCTTATATTAGGGAACGGCGATGCCAAGGGCATAAAAGATGCAAAACAGAAGGCGGAAGAATCCGGCGCGGACGGGGTAATGCTTGGGCGCGCTATTTTCGGTAACCCTTGGTTATTCGACCCTTTGCGCGAGTGGGCGAATATATCGATTGCCGAAAAACTCGACGTGATGGTGGAGCATACGAAGTTGTTTGAGGAACTGTTACCCCACAAAAATTTCGCAATTATGAAAAAGCACTACAAAGCATACGTGAACGGCTTTGATGGAGCTGCGGAATTACGTTCGCGTTTTATGGAGGCAAATTCTGCCGCGGAGGTAGAGGCTATCGCGGCTGCGTATGTGGAAAACGAACCATAGGCTTTGACAGAGGGCATTTTGAGGTATATACTAGGACTTTAATGACCACCGCGGTTATTAAAAAAATAAACACCCCCGAAGGGTGTATTTTTTTAAAAAAGCGGAAGTCAGGCTCTCTATGAATGAAACGCAGCATATACTCGACGGAGCAGCGCTCGACGCAGGCGCAGTAGGATTTGATTTTGATAAAGGTTTCCCGTTTGTATCAGGCATACAGGCGCCGATGTATATCGACAGCAGGAAACTTTTCTTTGACCCCGCCATACGTTCGAAAACCATTGAGGCGTTTAAGATAAAAATAGATGAATTAAAATTGGAGTTTGATGTTGTTGCAGGAGTGGAAAGCGGGGCTATAGCGCCCGCGGCTTTGCTCGCACAAGCCATCGGAAAGAAGTTTGTCTATGTAAAAAAGAAGCCGAAAGACCATGGCTTGAAGCGAATGATTGAATGCGGAGACGTGAAAGGTCTCAAGGTTCTTTTGGTGGAAGATATGGTCTCAACCGGCGGAAGCAGTCTGAACGGCGTGCAGGCACTACGCGACGCCGGAGGAACGGTTACCGATGTCATTACGATTCATAAATATGATTTTCCGGAACCCGACAAAGCATTTCCCGAAGCGAACGTTACATTGCATCCGTTAGCACTCGTTTCATATATAGCGCGGGAGGCTGCAAAGCGCGGAATGATTTCAGAGGAGCAGGCTCAAAAAATTATCAATTGGCTTCCGCAACCTCATGAACACTGGTAATACAGCACCCTGGGATTTGAAGACGCAGATACTTGCCGCAATTAAGGAAAAGGGCGGATTTGCAAACTGCCATGCGCATTTTGATAAGGCGTATTACATAACGAAAGACGGATTGGATAAGGCGACCGTAGATATGGAGGTGAAGTGGAATATGTCTGATGACATAAAGAGAAACTCCACCCAAGAACAGATTGAAGAACGATTGCGTCGGGGGTTAGATATGCTGGTCGCGCAAGGGTGTACCGCAACCTGTACGTTCGTGGATGCCTATGAAGCAGTGGGGCACAAGGCGATAGATGCAGGCGTGAAGGTGAAAGCAGAATATAAAGGAAAAATCGATGTGAAATTAATCACCCAGCCCTTGGGCGGTCTTATAGATGAGAAAGCGCGCACACTGTATGAAGAAATAACTGCAAAGGCTGATATTGCAGGCGGTTTACCTTCAAAAGACCGGCCGAACGACGACGCAAATTACGATTACCTTTTCGGAATTGCAAAAAATTTAAATAAACCGCTCCACGTTCATATCGACCAGGAAAACAATCCCGACGAACGCGATTCCGAGAAACTGGCAAATGCCGTCCTACGTCACGGCTACGAGGGGAGAGTCGTTGCGATTCACGCCATTTCAACTTCGGCTCAACCTAAAGCGTATCGCTCTGAAATCTATAAGAAATTTGCAGATTTAGGCATTGCCGTTTCCGTGTGTCCTACGGCGGCGCTTTCAATGCGCCAATTGGACGATAAAGTTTCAAACGTCCACAACTCGATTGCGAATGTTCCTGAAATGCTTGAAGCGGGCGTTGTGGTAGGTCTCGGTGTTGATAACGTGTGCGATTTCTACGAACCTTTTGTTGACGGCGATATGTGGACCGAACTTCGCGTGTTGATGGAAGCGTGCAGGTTTTACGACTTCGATGCTCTGGTTAATATCGCTTCGGCAAACGGACACAAATTACTTGCTTATAAATAATTAAAAACGTATGGCAAAACTCTGGCAGACAAAATCAACTTCGCTTCACCCACTCGCCGAACAGTACACGGTGGGGAACGACTACATCCTGGATATGCGCCTTTTGCCGTACGACATTGAGGCATCAAAAGCCCACGCGCAGGCGCTTTTGAAAGCACGCATCATCACGAAAGCGGAACTCACAAAACTCACAAAGGGTTTGAACGATATTCTGAAACTCCACAAAGAAGGAAAGTTTGTGATTAAGCAACCCGACGAAGACTGCCACACCGCGATAGAAAATTATCTTGTCGAGAAATACGGCGCGCTTGGAAAGAAAATCCATACGGGTCGTTCCCGAAACGACCAGGTGCTGGTTGCAACGCGTTTGTATACGAGAAAAAAACTGAAACAAATCAGCGAGGAATTAATCGGACTCCAGAAAGTATTTCTCGCAATGGCAAAGAAATACGAGTTTGTGCCGATGCCGGGCTACACGCACACCAGGCGCGCAATGCCCTCATCCGTCGGGCACTGGGCAGCGGCATATCTTGAAGAGCTGATTAACGACCACATGATTTTGGAGTCGGCATATAAGTTAAACGACCAAAATCCGTTGGGAGCCGCTGCAGGATTCGGGGTGAATCTTCCGTTAGACAGGGAACTGACCACAAAACTCTTAGGCTTCGACAGATTGCAGGTGAATTCGCTCTACGCAGTTAACTCTCGCGGACCCACAGAATCCTTCATTCTTTCCGTGCTGACCAAAATCACGATGACTATTGGACGACTCGCAAGCGAAATGATTTGGTTCACGACGCCGGAGTTTAATTTCTTCGACCTTCCGTACCAATTCACGACAGGCTCTTCAATCATGCCGCAAAAGCGCAACCCCGATGTGTTTGAAATCGTGCGCGGGAACGTCGGCGTCATTATCGCCCTTCAAACCCAGATAAAAGAAGTTTGCAAAGGCGTGATTTCCGGCTACAACCGCGATACGCAACTGACCAAGGAACCGTTGATAAAAGGCATGGGAATTGCGCGGAGAAGCTTGGAAATTATGTCCTTGGTCATGGCGGAAGTGACGCCGAAAAAGGATGTGCTTATGAAATCCTTGTCGCCGGAATTGTTTGCAACCTCGGAAGCCAACAAACTGGTGAAGAAAGGGATGCCGTTCAGGGATGCATACCAGCAGGTAAAGGAACACTTGGCGGAGCTGAAAGTGTCCGACCCGGTGGCTGCTTTAAAAGAAGTAACCTCGATTGGGGGGCCGGGAAATCTCCGCCTCAGCCAGTACAAGATTTCAAAGCCCCTCTAGAGGGGCTTTTTTTTTGGTTATCAAACATTAAAAAATAATAAAAAAAACGTATGCACCCGAACATAGACCTCATAGACCCGAAAGAATATGATGCCGCAGTTACAAAGATGCGGGAATTTTTCAGAAGCAAAGGCTTTCTTGAAACGCCCACTCAGCACAGGCTTTCTATTTTAGCCGCGTGCGAAGACCCGACGACGATAGGCACGTATAACTACGCCGGCAAAGTGTGGCCCTTGCCGCAAACCGGGCAGATGTGGCTTGAGTATGAACTCTTAACCAAACCCGACGCGCCCGGATATTACTGCGTCACCACGAGTTACAGAAATGAAGCTAATCCGATTGCGGGAAGGCATAACTTAATCTTCCCGATGTTTGAATTCGAAACGCACGGCGGACTTCCTGAATTGCAGAAACTTGAAATCGAAATGCTTTCATTCATGGGGTTCGGCGACCCTTCAACGTTCAAAGAAGTGAATTACCTCGACGCGGCAAAAAAATACGGAGTGGAAGAGATAAAAGCGCCGGAAGAAGCAAAGATGAAAGACGATTACGCGCCGATAACGTTCCTGAAAAACTTTCCTCAGTACACATCGCCCTTCTGGAACATGAAAAAGGAAGGCAAGGGAAATGAGGCGATTGCGCGGAAAATCGACGTCATCATGTACGGTATTGAAACGATAGGTTCTGCGGAACGGAGTACAAGCCCGGATGAGATGCGCGAACTGTTTAACACCATTTCCGGCGGAATGTACGCGAATACCCTGTATGCCCAGTTCGGGAAAGAGCGGGTGAATGCGGAACTGGATGCATTTCTGAAGCACAAATTCATTCCTCGCTGCGGCGGAGGCATTGGCGTTACCCGTATGATTCGGGCGATGAAGCTTGCAGGACTTATAAAGTAAGCGTAGGATAGCGGGCATGAACGAAAACGGCGAGCCTCACGTAACGTATCGCGGACGCAAGCGTTCTCTCGACGTTAAGTCAGGAGGCTTTACATTCGAATACAACATCACGTCGGAAGGCCTGACGCCGGGAGAAAAATCTGCAGATACAGGCTTTGATTTGAGGGATGTCGGCCCTTTTCGCGAGCGACTTGCGCGCCGCGCCGCGCGCGACTGGCTTTTGGAGGCGTGGATTCGAAATCCGAATATCTAAGCTCGGATTCCCGCACATTTGCGGGCTTGCACATCTATGCAATGGGAGCATACTTAAAGTGTGTTCACAGAAGCTAAGGGGGACCCCCGCTTCTTCGACCGAGGGGTCGATGCAGGAAAGTTGCGTGCTACTTTTCCCGGAGTCGTCGAACCGCCTCGCGTATATGTAGAAAGACAATTAACTCCTGAAGCGTTGAAAATTTGGAATGCGGTGCTTAATAGCGTGAGAAGCGAGTAAGCGCTTCGTCGTTGTTATATTTTGACCTAAGGTATACTAGCCTCATGAATGGGGCATCTCTGTACCAGAAATATCGTCCTCAAGAATTCTCAGATGTCTTAGGTCAGGATCATATCGTCAAAGCGCTTGAAGGAGCGCTCAAAGAAAAGCATCCTGGACATGCCTATTTGTTCGTGGGTTCCCGCGGAACGGGGAAAACATCAATCGCGCGCATACTGGCGAAAGCGCTTGAAGCAACGGACGCCGACATTCACGAAGTTGATGCCGCATCAAACACCGGCGTTGATAACATAAGGCAATTGCGGGAAGAATCAGCAGTGATGCCGTTTGAATCAAAACGCAAAGTCTACATCATCGACGAAGTGCACATGCTTTCAAAAGGCGCATTCAACGCGTTTTTGAAATTACTCGAAGAACCGCCTTCGCACGTGGTGTTTATCCTTGCCACCACGGAACTGGAGAAGGTGCCGGAAACGATTCAATCCAGGTGCCAGGTATTTACATTCAAAAAACCGACGCAGAAGGTGCTTTCGGAAATGATCGGGCGTGTTGCAAAAAAAGAAGGCTTTACACTCGAACCCGCATCAAGCGAACTGATTGCGCTTTTAGCTGAAGGCTCGTTCCGCGATGCGCTTTCAATATTGCAGAAAATTCTCGCTTCCTCTTCTGATAAAAAAATATCGCTTGATGAAGTGTCAATAGTGACGGGCGCTCCGCGGATTGAGTTGATTCAGAAAGTGATTTCAGACTTACATGAAGGCAAGTCCGATGGTGCGCTCAAAGCGGCGGGTGAGGCGGTAAAGGCAAATGCCGATATGAATATTTTTGCACTCCTTTTACTCCAGCGTTTGCGGATACTTCTTTTGATGCGTTACGCGCCCGAGGTTGGTAAAGAATCAGCGGTTGACCTGCCGGATACCGACCGCGGATATTTGGAAGAACTGGCGAAAAGCACCTCTTCAAAAATCAATTCGGAAACTTTGCGGAAAGTGATTCAGGCATCCATTGAAACGTCTCGCTCACCGGTTCCTGAATTACCCCTGGAATTGGCGATTATGGAGCTTTCTTCTGGGAATGCTGGGGGTAAAGGTAGCTCGGAGTAGCCCCTTCATACCTTTCCGGCTCCTCCGTTCGGAAATATAAAAGCAGACTTTTCTATTTCTCTCGCTCTATGTCGCCGGTAACAATTAGTTCATATATCCGTCATCTATGTCGGATATCCTATATACTTTATGTATGCAGGGTATTTATAAGTAATAAAAAAATATGAAATTTCTTGCAAAATTATTGCCAGTTGCGCTTGTTCTTTTGCCGCTTTCGGCCGGTGCGGTTTCCATTTATGGAGATGCAAGCACTGACGTAAATGCAGGCTCAAATGTGAGCGGTTCCGCACATACAAACACCACAGTTCAGGTGGGCGGGAGCGGACCTGTGAATTCACAAAAACCGGACGATAACTCGGGTGCGCAGATAGATGTTACTGTCGGCGCAAACGGAACTACGACGGTTCTGACGACTCCGAATGGGCATGAAGTTGACTTTGATTCATCGGTGAAAACCATCAAGGACAATGATGACCGTGTTGCCGCCGCGGATGTGGACGGGGATGGCGCGGTTGAGGTTGAATTCAAGCATCACGCGCATCTGTTCGGTTTTATTCCGGTGATACTCAATTCACATACGACCGTTTCATCCGACGGGGTGGTGAAGGTAAGTCTTCCGTGGTGGAGCTTTTTGGTTTCCGATGCTTCTGATATCCGCGCTGGTATCGAAAGTTCCTTAAATGCGAATGCCGAGGTGGAAGCAAATGCGTCGGCAAACGCTGACAGCTCTTCGCGGGTGAAATTGGTTGAAGTAATGGTTTCTTCGCTTGCAGAAGTTGAAGCTGCCATGAAAGCTTCCTATGACCTGAAGGCGGCTAAGAAATAGTTTCGACGCCTGCAAGAGTAAAAGCAAGCCCGGCCATTAAAATGGCAAAGCAACCGAAAAGTCTGTAAAAACCCGCCCTCAAAGGCGGGTTTTTTGTATGCTTGATGGGGTATTGACTTTATATATTAATATGTTAGAATGCCCGTATGAGCGAACACGCACCAGCTTCGGCTGATAAAAAACACGGACGCCGGTTTGCCTTTATGATTGCGGCGGCGGCGGCCTACGGGGCAAGTTTCGCTGTTTCTGCAGGTGAGAAAGCATTGTTTGACGCGGGTGCGATTCACGGACCTGTTATGGGGCACAGTGGGTTCATGCCGGAAGGCAGCCGCCACCCCGACTTCCTTCCCGATTTAGGAACCGTCAGCGGTCTAGCTGCGGCGCTTGCTGCCTGGATGTGGTGTCGCAGGCCCGACAGACCGCATGTAAGGCATAAGAAGTAAAAGAATGGAATTCATCGTTAAGTAAAACAAAATCCCGCGTGAGCGCGGTTTTGTTTTATGGTAGGGTATGACTCATTGGGGAGTCGTCTAATGGTAAACAGGGTTTGCTTTTGGCGCTCGCTCGGCAGTCAGAAAGTTCTTTAAAATCTTTTGTACGCAAAGCTGGGGGATCGTCTAATG
>CAZPUX010000019.1:0-7883 GCA_964589865.1 uncultured Candidatus Saccharibacteria bacterium
ACATCGCGCTCGGGCTTCGCATATCGCTCGAAGAAGCGGAACAGTTAAAGCTCGGTGCCATTACGCACGCGCAATATTCAAAAAAGAAATTTGATGACATACTTTCCGCGCGCCTGACGGACATTTTTGAATTGATTGACGGACATTTGAAAAAACTCGGCAAAGATCAGCTTCTCCCTGCAGGCATTGTGCTTACCGGCGGCGGTTCCGGCATCGGCCCCATAAAAGAAATCGCGGAATCGTCGCTGAAGCTTCACTCGAAAATCGCATCGATGAATGTTGCGGCTGACGCAAAAATAAAAGACTCAAGCTGGGCGGTTGCGTACGGGTTAACAATTTGGGGATTAACAGGAGATTCGTTTGCACGCCCCGCTGCGGGAGAGGCAATGAAAGATATCGGAAAATCCTTCGGCGGATTCTTCAAACAGTTCCTTCCCTAACGGTTCACCACTTAAAATCCCTATCCGGGTTAAGCGGCAACGGGTCGCCGTTGAACTTTTCTGCTCTGCGCAAAAGCCTCCGCTCTTTGCCGTTTTCTATTAACTCCGGGTCGGGGCACGAGAAACGCCTCTGCGTGCCCTCTTCTTGCGGCTCTGCCGACCCCGAAGACTCTTTTTGCGTCTGCAAATGCCTGCGTTGACCGTAATGGAACGAGCTTTTATATCTGTATGGTTTCTTCTGCTCGGGTGCCTGTTCAACCATGGATACGGAATATAGTACACCTTTTATGCCCGCCAAAAAACAACATAGTCTTGTAAAAAGTCAAACATTGCCATGACAGGCGCTTTTCACTATCATGTGGGAACTAATTAAAAACACCTCTACCCCTCAAAAATCTATGCCTCAAATCCAGTCAGATATGCAGTCAGCCGCAAGAATCCGCGTCGTCGGTGTCGGAGGTTCAGGAAAGAACGCATTGAATCACATGGTCAATTCCAAAGTGAAAGGAGTTGATTTCGTCGTCATCAATACTGACGCACAGGACCTACAGCAATCCTTGGCAAAAACAAAAATTCACGTCGGAAAAAATTTGACCAGGGGCTTGGGCGCCGGAATGAATCCCGCAGTCGGAAAGCGCGCAGCGGAAGAAACGCAATCTGAAATTCAGGATGCACTCAGGGGTTCTGATATGGTCTTTATCGCCGGAGGTATGGGCGGAGGAACCTGCACTGGGGCAGCGCCGGTTGTCGCACGAATTGCAAAAGAAACTGGAGCATTGACGGTGGCGGTTGTTACAAAGCCGTTTTCATTCGAAGGTCAGCAGAGAATGCGCCTTGCAGAACAGGGCTTGGAGGAACTTAGAAAAGAAGTGGACGCATTGATTGTTATTCCGAACGACCGCTTGCTCGCGGTAGTGGACTCGAACACGACGGTGAGAACTGCATTCGCTATGTGCGATGAAATATTGCGCCAGGCGGTTGAAGGCGTATCGGATTTGATTACGACCCCGGGCAATATCAACCTCGACTTCGCGGACATCAAATCGATTATGGAAGACGCGGGTTCCGCGCTTATGGGTGTGGGTGTTGCGCAGGGCGAGAAGCGCGCAGAAGAGGCAGCTCGCGCAGCTATCAATTCCCCGCTTTTGGATATATCCATCAACGGCGCAAAGGGCGTATTGCTCTCTATTGCAGGCGGAGAAGACTTGGGACTTTTGGAAGTACAGGCTGCAGCCCAAATTGTTACGGAATCTATCGACAAAAATGCAAAGGTTATCTTTGGAACCTCCAAGGATGAACGCCTGCGCAAGGGCGAAGTTCGCGTAACGGTTATCGCAACGGGATTCCCCGAAGAAACCTTGAACCGCGGAACGCCATTGTTCCAGGCAACGGGCAAGAAAGACAAGAAGGAGGAAGACAACAAAATCTTCAGCACAATCATGCCAACGCCTGCGAAGGATGAAGAAACCGTTCCCCCGGTCAAACGCCAGGAACCCGAACCAAAACCGGTACAGGATGACGATGATGATTGGGGTGCTGTACCTGCATTTTTGAGACGAAACAAAAAAAACTAAATAAGCATGAGGGAAGCCGGCTCAAAACCTCGAATTAAGTTAGACGAGGCACGTACCATTGTCAGACACGCAGTTTATCCCCGTGTAACAAGCGGTCGTGTCCATGCCAAATTTGAACTCCTTCCGGGCGATTTAACCAAGGATAGGATATTGGAAGCATGCGAAGTTGTTAGTAAGTCAATACGAGCTCCCCGTGATGAAAAAAGCGAAGCGAAAAATCTGAGCCGCGCGTATGCGCGGGCTTTCGCCGCTCGTGACCAGCATCGAAACGATCTAGGTATCAGCGAAAAAGACGGAACTACCCCAGGCTTCAGAAACTACATGGCCGGACAGCGCCAGGGCGTCGAACTCTAAACATCCGCGTGCACGTCTTTCAACGCGTGGGAAGAAACGGTATAGTAGAGAGTCATGTATGACGTTGCAATCATAGGAGGAGGCCCGGGTGCTTCCGCTGCCGCCGTTTATGCCGCACGCAAACTGCTCAAAACCGTACTCTTGACCGACACGTTCGGCGGTCAATCAGTTGTATCGGAAGAAATTCAAAACTGGATAGGAACCGAGAAAATTGCAGGAGCGGAACTTGCTAAAACCCTGGAATCGCACGTACGTGCATACGCGGGTGATGTAGTTGAGATATATAAGAACGAATGGGTCACTTCAGTTGCGTCCGACATGGGGTTTTTCAAGGTAACCACCAAAAGCGGTAAAACATTTGATACAAAAACGGTCTTGGTTTCAACCGGCGGCACGAGGAAAAAACTCGAAGTTCCAGGTGCTAAGGAATTTGATAACCGCGGACTCTCCTACTGCGCATCATGCGATGGTCCTTTGTTTTCCGGCATGGATGTCGCGGTTGTGGGCGGCGGAAACGCGGGCTTTGAAACTGCAGCCCAGCTTTTGGCGTATTGCAAAAGCGTTACGCTCCTTCAGCGAAGCGGTTCGTATAATGCGGACCCCGTAACGGTTGAAAAAGTATTGGCGCACCCCAATATAAGGGGGATTCTGAATGCTGAAACAACGGGCATTCTCGGCGAGAAATTCGTAACCGGCATTTCATATAAAGACAAAGTAACCGGCAAAGAAGAAACCATCCCCGCTTCGGGCATATTCGTTGAAATCGGTCTTTTGGCATCAACCGATTTCGTCAAAGGTATTGTAGATATGGACCAGTACAATCGCATTATCGTCGACCCTCGGACGCAGATGACGAGTGTCGACGGTATCTGGGCCGCGGGAGACTGCACCAACGGCTTATACCATCAGAACAATATCGCTGCGGGAGATGCAGTGAGGGCTCTTGAAGATATCTACATCTACCTAAAGACCCGCTAACCGCCGCGCTGTTTTTTGGGACGTTTTCCCCGGACAACAAGGCGTCCGTCACTGTTCCAGTTATATTCCCTATATAGAGAACTGCCGGGCATGAAAATCTTTGATTTGCTCAAGCTTATGAGTTTCAAGGTAGGAATGTACCTATCCCCGGCGGCAGGAAACAAAAGCCTCGTGTATTCACAACGGTCGATATAGCCCTTCCTGATTGCGACGTCAGGGCGGGAGCGCAAAAACTCCATTTCATCTTCGCCGCCGAAATGTATACCTTCGTCTTCAAGGTGGTCCACTATAGCTCCTATTCTCCAACCTGCATGTTCATGGACCTTACCTTCAAGGAGGTCCTTGGGCGTGATTATGTATAAGTCGGGAGCCGATTCTTTTTGAATAGCACCTGCTGCCGAACCCTCGTCTCGTGAAAAAGCTTCGCTCATAAGGAAAATAAAACAATACATTATAATAATTAAAAGTCAATAAGTGCCCTCCCGGCAGTTACGAAAAAGGTAAAAACCGATATACTGCCGAAATGCGCATTCTCATATCAGGCTCCCTTGCCTATGACCGTATATTGAATTTCGAAGGTAAATTTGCAGAACACATTCTGCCCGAGAAAATCCACGCCTTGAACATCAGTTTCTTCGCACCTGAGATGCGTGAATCATTCGGCGGAACCGCAGGCAACATGGCATATACGCTGGCGCTTCTTGGCGAAAGGCCGGTAATTCTTGCAAATGCCGGTACGGATTTTTCAGAATACAGCGCATGGCTTACCGAAAACACGATTCAGAAAGATTGCATCGGATTTGTGGCGGGCGTTAAAACCGCCGTTGCAACAATACTCACCGACTCCGCAAATAACCAGCTCGCCGCGTTTTACCCGGGCGCAATGGCAAGCCCATATGCGAAAGAAGTAACTGATGGTGATTTTGCGATTGTTTCTGCGGGCAACCCCGATGATATGAAAAATATGCCGGGCGTATTCCGTACACGGAAAGTTCGATTTATATATGACCCGGCGCAAGGTATTCCGATTTTATCCGCGGATGATTTGCGAAACGGCATGGAAGGTGCGGAAGTGCTGATTTCAAATGACTACGAACTTTCGCTCATAAAAGAAAAGACCGGATGGGATGAAACGGAAATTCTGAATCACGCGAAAGTGTTGGTTACTACGTTCGGAGAAAAGGGTTCGCGTATACAAACCAAAGACGACGTCATCGAAGTGGCTGCGGTTATTCCCGATAATACCTCAGACCCCACCGGCGCAGGCGATGCATACCGCGCAGGCTTTATCGCTGCATACACAAAAGAAATGCCGCTCAAAACTGCGGGGCAGCTGGGCGCACTGACTGCCTGTTATACTGTCGAACGGCACGGGACGCAGACGCATCATTTCACGCTGGAAGAGCTTGAAGCCCGGTACCAAAAAACTTTTAACGAACCTTTACCCTTCTAATATATGAGCGACGTTAAGGACAAAAGCCTCGCAGCCGCAGGCAAGAAACGCATTGAGTGGGCAGCTGCCGACATGCCAGTGTTGGAATCGGTGCGTGCAGAATTCGAAAAAACACAGGTCTTTAAAGGAATGAATTTTTCGGCGTGCCTCCACGTCACTGCGGAAACCGCAAACCTCATGCGCACCCTGAAAGCAGGCGGTGCGAATGTGCTTTTGGTCGCATCAAATCCCCTCTCAACGCAAGACGATGTTGCAGCATCGTTATCCGAAGATTACGGAATCGAAGTGCACGCAATCCGCGGTGAAGACAAAGAAACTTTTTTTAAACATCTTGATGCGGCGCTCGCGCACCATCCTGTTATCACAATGGACGACGGTGCGGATTTGATTACAACGCTTCACACAAAGTATCCGGAACAGGTAAAAGAAATTATGGGTTCGATGGAGGAAACAACCACGGGCGTCATACGGCTCCGCGCCATGGAAAAAGACGGCGCATTGAAATTGCCTGTTGTTGCCGTAAACGACGCGAAAACCAAAAACCTTTTTGATAACCGCTACGGTACAGGCCAGTCCACTTTGGACGGCATTATTCGCGCCACGGACACCCTGATTGCCGGAAAAGTGGTGGTTACGGCAGGCTACGGCTGGTGCGGGAAGGGTTTTGCCATGAGGGCACGCGGTATGGGCGCCCACGTAATTGTGACCGAAATTGACTCTATAAAGGCCCTGGAAGCCGTTATGGACGGGTTTGAGGTGATGCCTATGGAGCAAGCAGCTAAGAAAGGCGACATATTCTGTACACTAACCGGCGACATAAATGTTATAGATAAGGCTCATTTTCCTTTAATGAAAGACGGGGCAATTCTCTGCAATTCAGGCCACTTTGACGTTGAAATCAACCTTAAGGCACTTGCTGAAATGGCGGAAAAAACAACCAAAGACATCCGCAAAAACGTCGACGAATACATCGTAAAAGGTAAAAGAATCCGCATCATCGGGGAAGGACGCTTGGTAAACTTGGCGGCCGCTGAAGGTCACCCCGCTTCAGTTATGGATATGAGTTTCGCTACCCAGGCACTTGCCTCTTCGTGGGTGGTTGAAAACAAAGGAAAACTTTCCCCCAAGGTGTACGAAATTGACCCGGCAATCGAAAAACGTGTCTCCGATTTCAAACTCGCCTCAATGGGAGTTGGGATTGATACGCTCACCGCAGAACAAGCGCACTACCTAGATTCCTGGCAACACGGGACTTAAAACCTGTCGTGCTCTCCTGGGCCAAATTCAGGTTGCGGGTCCGCAGCAGATTCAAAAGCACCCCTAATTGCGTCTACCATCTGCATCATGCGAGTAACCTTCCCGTTGGTAAGAGCGGAATGAGGGTCTTGATGGTCTATCTTCTTTCCCGCTGTCTCAAACATATTTGCCACCTCCTTCCCGACAGTGTTTTCTTTGAAACCTTCCGGTTTGCTTTGAGCGGCAAATACAGCTTCATCCGGGAGATTAACGTCATATTTTGGATGAGAGCGCGTTAGGGCGATAGTCATACCGGGAAGTACTACGCCGGCAACGGCTTGGTCCCACCAGTACGGTTCCTCACGATTCGGTTTAACGATTCCATTTTCTACAGCAACATATACATGCGAGCTGTTTGGCTTGGTGAGTCCATCTTCAAGCTGTTCATTTTTTAAGCGAAGTGCATTACGCAGTCTGTTGTAGGCTCCTTGAAAAGTCTCTCTACTCCCCACTGGCTGTTCATTTATTTCAGAGACTGCTTTTACGCCTTCAATAGTAAAGGCTCTGCCCGGGAAAAGCTTTACAAGGGCTTCTCGCACCGCATTTATTTTTATTTCACTTGCCGAAGCAACGACAACGGAAGTCGGTACGCGGGGCTCTAGTCTATCAAGTAGCTCCCTTTCAGAAGGGGAAATCTCATCAGAACGGTACTTGGCAAAAGTCTCAAAATTCGTTTGACGGGGTAAATCGAAGTTTTTCACTCATGTATTAAAATACAAAAACCAGAAAAATGCAAGGAGCAGTTTAATTATTTCAAAAGTGATTTGACAGCGGAAAGTTGATTAGCTGAACCGAACACTTCGTTTTTGTGCGCAATGAAATTTGCGTACTCTTCCATATACTGCTTGCCCGGGTCGCGAAGGTCGATGCCGTTTAATTTGTCGCGAAAATATTCGCGGTGAACGGAAGTCCAAATCAATCTGCCGTCGGTATCAATGTTTATTTTCACCACGCCGTATTTATGCACATCGCGCAAATCATTTTCATCAACCCCTTTTGCGCCGCTCATTTTTCCTCCTGCGGCTTCAATTCGACGAATCTCTTCCTGCGGAACGGACGATGAGCCATGCATCACCATAGGCAAATTCGGAAGGGCAGCATTTAATTCTTTCAAGCGGTCAAAATGAATCTTCTGACTTCCCGAGAATTTGTACGCGCCGTGCGAGGTTCCTACTGCAACCGCGAGAGAGTCGCATCCGGTCATCTCAACGAACTTTTTTGCCTCCTCGACGTCGGTAAGATGCGCGTTTTCTTCCGCAACATTAATGTGCTCCTCTACTCCTCCCAACTGCCCTATTTCCGCTTCAACTCGAATCCCTTTTTCATGCGCGTGGTCAACCACGCGTTTCGTGATTTCAACGTTCTTTTCAAACGGTTCCATCGATGCGTCAATCATGACAGAGGAATAGAAACCGGAATCAATCGAATCATGCGCGCTTTGTTCGTCGCCATGGTCCAAATGCACCGCAAAAATCGCATCAGGAAACATGACGTCGCACTCGCGAATTAAAGCCTCGAGAATCTGCTTGCCCGCGTATTTCCTGGCACCTCTCGAAATCTGAAGAATAAACGGCGCATTTGATTGCTGGTTCCCTCGAAAGAGACCCAGAATCTGTTCCATGTTGTTGATGTTGTATGCGCCGATTGAAAACTTGCCGTATGCCGCATCAAATAATGCTTTGGTGGTGGTAATCATGTTAGCGAAGATGCCTTGTTTTTATAAAGCGAATACTGCCGGGATTTAATGACATCACCAGGGAATCCGTAACGATTCTGTCGTTTTCAAAT
>CAZPUX010000020.1:0-7667 GCA_964589865.1 uncultured Candidatus Saccharibacteria bacterium
ATCAGATGAAATATGAAGCAGTTCATATTTCATAGCCACCTCTCCTACAGGGGCAACAGTACCACAAACCCCTCGGTTTCCGCCAAAACAAAAACCGCCCGTTCCCGGGCGGTTTTTGAAGCAAAATAAATTATTGCTTCGTTCTGAAGTTGGCAACGTCGCTCCGTACGGTGCCGTATGAGTTCTGGGCAACCACGCGATAGTAGTAACGCGTATTTCTTTGGAGTCCCGTAATCGATACCGCAACATTGACCGGTGCCGTGCCGGTTCCGACCACTTGCGCGTGGGTTGTTGAACCGAGGATGTTTCCGAGAAGCGAGTCTTGGCTGTACTCAAACCAATACGTAGTCTGGTCGCCGTTCGGATTTACCCTGCCGTTCATCGTCGCGGAAGAGGTTGCAACCGAAGAAGCATTCAGGGCATTTGCGCTCGGAGCGCCAGGCGCTGCAGGACCCGGCGTCGTAAACGTACGCGTCACCCCGGTTATCGTGCCGAACTGGTTCTGTGCGTTTATGCGGAAGTAGTATTTTGTAAGCGGTTTCAAACCGGAGAATTGGGTCGATGCCGGCAACAGCGCGGTACCGGAACCCGCTCCCTGAAGCGCGGTTGCGCTTCCAAAGTTAGTATTCTCGCCGTACTCAAACCAGTACGATGTTGCGAAGCCGTTCGGATTCACGTGTCCGTTTACCGTTGCAGAAGTTCGCTGAACATCCGATGCGTCGTTCGTTTCTACCGTCGGCGCGGCCCCTTGAGGCGGAGGCGTTGTATTAGTCGTAAATCTGCATGTCGCTCCGGTAACTGTACCCAATGCGTTTTGCGCACTCAGCCTGAAAAAGTACGACGTGTTAGCCGAGAGTCCCGTGATGTATGCCGGCGCGGGGATTTGAACCCAACCGGAACCGATTGCCTGCTGTGCGGTGCGGGTGCCGAGAGCTTCGGTAGTGCCGTAGTCATACCAATATGAGGTAGGCGCTCCTCGCGGAACTACTTTGCCGGTAACAAGGGCGGTTGCATTTGACGTAAAGGTATTCACGCCGTCGGTAATCACAATCGGAACCGCAGAATTCGTTGTGTCGGTGACCGGCGGAGAGTTGTCGGCCGGCGTCTCCGCGACCGGTGCCGCAGGCTGCGGATTATACGCGGAAGAGATTAGGTAACCTCCGCCCAAAAGGACGACGGCAACCAAAAATCCGATTAAAAGATTCTTGTTCATAGTGGTATGTATTAAATTATTTGAAAAATTAAGAGATGCTACGCGCGCCCTCATGAAGGGGCACATAACAAGCCGTACCTAAGGTACTACTCTTACAGTGAGCTCTTAATGAAGATTCCCCCCCTGCGCTTAAGCGACCGTTACTGTTTTTATATTTACAAACTCCAAAATGCCGTAGCGGGAAAGTTCCCGCCCGAAGCCCGATTTCTTTACTCCCCCGAACGGCAGCCGCTGGTCTGATTTCACCATGCCGTTTATCGCAACGAACCCCGATTCAATCTGCCTGGCCATTTTTTTCGCAAGTTCGATATCGCGAGTCCAGAGATTCGCACCGAGCCCGAATCGTGTATCATTTGCCACCGTCAATGCTTCTTCTGCATTCGCGACTTCAATCACGGACGCAACAGGACCGAATATTTCTTCTTCATACGCAGGCATGCCTTTTTTCACGTCCGTCAAAATTGTTGGCTGATAGAAAAAGCCTTTAGTTCCCCACCGCGCCCCGCCCGTTAAAATTTTGGCTCCTTTCTCAACCGAGTGTCCAACCTGCTTTTCAATTTCCTTGAGGCTTCGCTCGCTCACCAAGGGACCCATCTGCGTTTTTTCATCCATCGGGTCGCCCACGATTATCTGTTCGAACTTTTCCTTAAACAGCGTTTTGAATTTTTCCGCGACTGATTGTTCGACAATAAAGCGTTTCGCCGAAATACAGCTTTGCCCCGTATTCTGGAGGCGCGACTGCGCCGCAACGGTTGCCGCTTTATCAATATCCGCATCTGAGAGAATTATGAAAGGGTCGCTCCCTCCGAGTTCCAGCACCACTTTTTTGAGCTCGCTTCCTGCCACTGTTGCAACGGCAACACCGGCGCGTTCGCTCCCGGTCAAAGTAACGGCGACAACTCGGGGGTCGCGAATGACGCCCTCAACATGCTTCGTATCAATAATGAGATTCTGAAATACGCCGTCGGGGAATCCCGCGTTTTTGAAAAGTTTTTCCAACTCCAAGGCAGCGCCCTGCACATTTGATGCGTGTTTCAAAAGCCCTACGTTCCCCGCCATAAGCGCAGGGGCGGCAAACCGCATCACCTGCCAGTACGGAAAATTCCACGGCATGATTGCAAGTACCGCGCCAATCGGATCAAAGCGCGTGTAACTCTCGGTCATTCCCGCATCTATTTTTTCATGCGCAAGAAATTTTTCCGCATTATCAGCATAAAATTCGCACACGCCGGCGCATTTGTCGGCTTCCGCCCGCCCTGCAACAACCGGCTTCCCCATCTCCGCTGCAGCTAATTCCGCAAGCTTCCCTGCGTCTTTTCGAATCAATTCCGCCAGTTTTCTGAAGAGTTTTGCGCGTTCTGCAAACGTTGTTGTGCGCCAGCTCTTAAACGCAGAATGCGCCAAGGCTAGTCTGCGCTCAACTTCCTCTGCGTCGTGTTCCGGATATGAGACCAGAAGTTCTCCGGTTGCGGGGTTTACTGAATCAAAAGGCATACCGCCTATTATAAGGTACCGGTGATTTCAGGAAGTTCCTTCGTAAAGACGCGCACATTTTCCGAATAATCAATCGGTACTTCTATCACGCTCACCCCTTGCCCGAGAACCGCACTCCGGAGGGCACTTTCAAAATCATCCGCAGACGTAACGCGATACCCTTTTGCGCCGTAGCTTTCGGCGTATTTTACAAAGTCCGGATTGCCGTAATCCAAACCGAATGACTCCAGTTTTTCCGAATCCTGCTTCCACTTAATCATGCCGTATCCGTTGTCATTTAAAATGACGACGACAAGATTCAGTTTCAATCGAACCGCCGTTTCAAGCTCCTGCGAATTCATCATAAAACCGCCGTCGCCGACAATCGCAACTACCGGTTTTTCGGGAAACAATTGTTTTGCCGCAATTGCCGAAGGCAGGCCCGCACCCATCGTCGCAAGCGCGTTATCAAGGAGAAGCGAGTTCGGCGTATACGTCGGGTAGTTTCTCGCAAACCACAACTTATACATGCCGTTATCTAATGTAACAATTCCGGACTCGGGCACTGCGCGTCTGACGGAGTGCACAATCCTCTGGGGAATAATCGGGAAACGGTTGTTATTTTTTGACGAGGCAATATGCGCATCAAGGGCTCTTTTTATTTCCATGAATGCGGAAAAATCCCAGTGCGATTGCGGGCGCACCTTTTCGGAAAGCTCCCACAGCGCATTCGCAATGTCCCCAATCACTTCGTGTTCAGGGTGATAGATTTCATCAACTTGCGCCGAAGTATAATTAACGTGTATCACTTTTGCGCTTCCCGGCTCCATCAAAAACGGCGGTTTCTCAACGACGTCGTGACCGACGTTGATGATTAAATCCGCTTTCGCGATTGCGCGGTGCACGAAATCGCCCGAGGAAAGCGCGGCGGTGCCGATGAAGCGCGGGTCGCGCTCATCAACCACGCCTTTGCCCAATTGCGTTGCAAAAGCAGGGATGCCGGTTTTATCCATAAAAACCTTCAGCATCTTTGCGACAAGTTTTCTGTTTGCGCCTGCGCCCACCAATATAAGAGGGCGTTTCGCGTCTTCAATCATTGAAAATGCCGTCGCCAGCGCTTTTTGTTCCGGTACGGGGCGCCTGGGACGCGAAGGTAAAATCAGTTCTGCGTCCGCTTCTTCGCCTGCAACATCTTCAGGCAGTACCACATGCACCGCGCCCGGCCGCTCTTCATCCGCGACGCGAAACATGTCGCGGACGGTTGCGGGAATGACGTTTCCGGAAATAATCTGGCGCGTTGCTTTCGTCACCGGGCGCATTAATTCAACCGTATCGACGATTTGGAATCTGCCCTGCTTGCTTTTCTTTATCGGCTTTTGGCCCGTAATAAACATCGCGGGCATACCGCCCAAGTTTGCATACGCCGCCGCAGTAACAAAATTCGTCGCACCGGGACCCAAGGTTGAAAGACACACACCCGCTTTACCGGTAAGTCTGCCGATTGTCGCCGCCATAAAACCGGCGCTCTGCTCGTGCCGTGTTACGACAAAGTCTATTTTCGAGGTTCGTAGGGATTCAAGGAAATCCAGGTTTTCTTCGCCGGGAACGCCGTAGATACGCTCCACCCCTTCCTGCTCAAGGGCTCGGACGAACAAATCGGAAGCTTTCATGAGCGCCTAGAATACACCAGGCGCCTGCTATGTACAAGATTTCTTTTTTATGTTGTATTTTTGCCTGCTATACTCTACCCGTGCAAAAATATTTAAACTTCAATACGTTCATGCAGGCGGGTTTGGTGATTTTCACCATGCTCGGTTTCGCGCTCACTTCACTCAAAATGCCCGAATGGGGCTTGGTTTCGAACCTCGCTTCTGAAGTATTCTGGCTCTACAGCGCCTACCGCTCCTGGAAAGAAGCGAACCAAATAGGCATTTTTATAACCACCATTATTATCACGTTCATCCTTGTCGCGGGCGTGATTAACTACTGGTTTCTATAACGCACTCACGCGGCGTCATCGTCGGCGGAGCGGATTGCGGACTCAAGAAGCACATATTCTTCGCGTACGATGCCTTCCTTAATAAGGAACGCTTTCATCGAAAGCCCGGCGTACTCAGGATCCATCGGCAAATCGAACGCCTCGCCAAGCGCACGAATACGCCTCATTTTCACCGCCTCCGAAAGATTGGAGGCATCTTCGCGTTCCGCAACATAGCGCGGTTCTATTTCGACTCCGTTTACGCTAATAAACGTATCGAGGTCTATGCGCAAAGGTTTGTACCTTCCTTTCTTTTTTTCCTCTCCCGTATTCGGGACAATATAGGAAACCCTGCGTTTTCCTACAACAAGCTGAGGTCCGGAAAGGTCTGCGGAAATTTCAAGCGCCCTCAGAACAAGTTCGAGCTGGTGCTTTGCGTCCTCAAACGATGCGGAAACGACGTCGGGTTTAATTTCATTTTTATTTTTCAAAACGCGCGCTGGTATTTTTTCCTGAGAATCAAACTTTATCGTCCATTCAAACTCCGTCGGAAGGTTCGGATCATCGGGGATTGATTCCTTAATGCGAACACTGATGCCTTTTTGGGGGCTGGGGTAAATATGCGTAATGGTCTTTCCTTCAAAAACTTTTTCTACGCCTTTTTTCTTTTCAAGTTCTTTACTGAGGCGCTGATGGTCAATGAGTGTAATTTTGTTTTTTACCTCCGCCTCCTTTTGCCTGGCTATTTTTATTTTAAGAGACGCAAGAGATGCGCTCATACGCTGGTGTTCCTTTTTCTCTTTCTCGCTCAGTTCCGACATTGCCCCTACTATATACTTCAAGGGGTATGGACGCGAATGAACCGATTGAAAACTTAACGCGCATCACAGGGGCGCAGAAAACGGGGCTGAAAAAGCTCGGTATTTCTTCGATTCGTGACCTTTTGTATCACTTCCCCTCCCGGTATGAATCATCGGCGGACATCAAGCAAGTTGCGGGCGCTGTACCCGGCGAAACGGCAACCTTCTACGGGCAATTTTCACGCCTTGAAATGAAAAAATCATGGAAGACAAAGGTGCCGATGGCGGAGGGAAATTTTTCAGATGAAACCGGAAGCATGCGCGTCGTGTGGTTTCATCAGCCGTATTTGGCAAAAATGATTCCGACGGAAACCCTGGTGCGCTTGCGCGGGAAAATAACGGAGAAAAATGGAAGGAAGAGCGTTGCAAACCCCGAGGTTGAAAAAGCGGCGGGCATTCCGTTTATGAAAACAAAAGACGCTATGTCGCCCGTCTATCCGGAATCTGCAGGCATTACGAGCTTGTGGTTTTATCACGCAATAAAGCGCGCGCGCGAAAACGGAATCGTAGACGCTCTTCCTGACCCGATTCCTGAGAAAATACTTTCCGTATACCATTTGCCGAAACTCGCGACCGCATTGGTGTGGATTCATGAACCGCGAAACGTCAAGAATGCGGAAGCAGCCAGAAAACGATTTGCATTTGAAGAAGTATTTCTGATACAGGTCGCGCGTGCAAAAGAGCGCGAAGCGAACAAAGAAAAGAAGTCATTTGAAATCGACGCAGACGAAAAGCGCGTGGCGGAATTCGTAAAAGTGTTCCCGTTTGAACCGACCGCGGGGCAGAAAAAAGCCGTCGGCGAGATTCTGGAAAACTTCCTGGAACCCTACCCCATGGCGCGACTCCTGGAGGGCGATGTGGGGAGCGGAAAAACGGCGGTTGCTGCTGCTACCGCCTACGCGGTCGTTACCAGCCACCCCAAAAGCAAGACTGGAGCGAAACAAAACTTCGGCAACCTGCAGGTTGCGTACATGGTGCCGACGGAAATTCTTGCAAAACAACATTTCGCGACGTTTACCTCATTTTTTAAAAAGCACCCGATACAAATCGGCCTTATTACCTCATCGGGCTGTTACAAATATCCTTCAAAAGTAAACCCGAACGGTGCGACGGATATTTCACGCGCACAATTGTTGAAGTGGGTAGCAAACGGCGAAATTCCGATTTTAATCGGCACGCACTCGCTGATTCAAAAAACAGTACAGTTCAAACATCTGGCATACGTGATTATCGACGAGCAGCACCGTTTCGGCACCGCGCAAAGAAAAGCAATTACCGCAAAAGGAGGAATCAATCCGCACTTACTATCTATGACGGCAACCCCTATTCCACGCACTCTGGCGCTCACTTTGTACGGCGATTTGGATTTAACGGTGTTGGACCAGATGCCACTTGGCAGAAAACCGATTCAAACCGAAATTATTACGCCCGCCAAACGCGATTCCGCGTACGAAAAAATCCGTGAACTTTTAAAAGAAGGAAGACAAGCGTATGTCATTTGCCCCAGAATTGACGAACCGGACCCTGACAAAGCCTTGGCGCTTCAGACGCGTTCGGTCGCGAGCGAAATGAAACGTCTGCAGAGCAAAGTGTTCCCCGAATATACGGTTGCAAAACTCCATAGCAAAATGACGCCGAAAGAAAAAGAAGACACGATGACTGATTTTGAGAAAGGAAAAATCAATATCCTCGTTTCAACGTCAGTCGTTGAAGTCGGCGTGAATGTTCCGAATGCCACTGTGATTATGATTGAAGGCTCCGACAGGTTCGGTTTGGCGCAGCTGCATCAGCTTCGCGGGCGCGTTATGCGCTCCACATATCAGCCCTACTGCTACTTAATGGTTGAACGCGCGACCGATAATGCGCGGCTGAAAGCGATTGTTTCCGCAAAAAACGGTTTTGAATTGGCTGAGAAAGATTTAGAAATCCGCGGAGCCGGCGAATTGTACGGACGCAAACAATGGGGCATTTCAGATATCGGCATGGACGCGCTTAAAAATCTGAAGTTGGTGGAAGCTGCACGCAAAGAAGCGGCTGCTTTGGTAGAAAAAAATCCTTCGCTTTCGAAGTATCCCCTCTTGGACGAGCTCTCGCAAAAAAAAGCTTCATCGCTTCACTTTGAATGATTTTTGACTAAAACGGC
>CAZPUX010000021.1:0-7472 GCA_964589865.1 uncultured Candidatus Saccharibacteria bacterium
TACGGAGTTTCGATGATACCGAAGTCATTGATGCGGGCGTATGTTGCGAGGCGCAAGATAAGGCCGATGTTCTGGCCTTCAGGAGTCTGAATCGGGCAAAGACGGCCGTAGTGGCTGGTGTGCACGTCGCGCACTTCAAATCCTGCGCGTTCACGAGTCAAACCTCCGGGACCAAGCGCGGAAACTGTTCGCAGGTTTTCAAGCTCGTCCAAAATATTTTGCTGAGCTGCCAACTGTGAAAGCTGGTTTGCGGTAAAGAATTCTTTAATCGCAGCTGCAAGCGGGCGCGGGTTTACCAATTGTGTGGGGAGCTGGGTTTCAATATCAATCGTGGACATTTTGTCCTGAATATTTCGCTTCATGCGGGAAAGACCGACGCGAACGCGTGCCTCCAAAAGTTCACCAACCTGGCGAACGCGGCGGAAGCCGAGGTGGTCGATATCATCGCCCTCCGAGCCGGGAGTGTTATTCAGTTCAATGATGTGCGAAACAATCAAAACAATGTCGTCCATCGAGAGGGTTCTTTCTTCCAAGTCCTTTTTATCCATCGAGCGATGGAAACGCTGATTGAAGCGGTGGCGACCGGGGTATGAGAGGTCGTATCTTTCAGGAGAGAAAATGCCTTTTACGTATTCGCGTGCAGTATCCGGGGTTGCCAAATCGCCGTCGCGAAGTCTGCGGTAGATTTCAATGTATGCCTGTTCAATCGTTTTTGCAGAATCCTTTTCCAAGGTTGCAGCAATAGCCGCTTTTCCTCCCGGAACGCGTTCAAACAACGTAAGCATGTCGCGATCGAACGATGCGCCGAGGATGCGGAGCAAAGTTGTAACCGGGAATTTGCGCTTGCGGTCGATTTTTACGAAGATAGCTCCGTCGTTTTCAGAATCAATTTCAATCCATGCTCCGCGGGCAGGAATAACTTTCGCACCGAAACAGATTTTTCCGCGAACTTCGCCCTGAGAAAAGAACACTCCGAAAGAACGCGCAAGCTGCGGAACAATCACACGCTCTACGCCGTTAATGACGAACGTTCCGTGTTCGGTCATTATCGGGAAATCAGCCAAAAAGATTGACTGCTCCTTTTTCGTGCCGAGCGTTTTGTTAGTGAGTCTGATTTGCGCTTTCAAGGGTGCATCGTAGGTCAGCTTGTTTTCTTTTGCACCGTATTCATCCACCTTCGGCTCTCCGAGTTCGAAAGAAACGAATTCGAGTTCGAATTTCTTCTTCGAATAATCGATGATGGGTGAAAATTCCTTGAACAGGTCCTTCAGTCCGTCAGAGACGAACATGCGGAAACTTGCCACTTGCGGTGCCACCAAATCCGGCATCGGGACGCGGGCTTCTCGGAAGCGGGCAAAGCGTTTCTGGGGCAGGGGCTTATGCATAGCGCGTGATAAATAATTAAGTAATCGGGTCTTTATAATAGACACAACGAAACGCACAAAAAGCGCGTCTCGCTTCTTTCGGACTTCTTTATTTAAACTTCCCCACCGCGCTCAAAACTCAATCAAAAGTAGGTATACAGAGTATAGCTGAGACTGGTATCGGGGTCAAGACCCGCGGGGCTTTTTCCCCTGCTTCGGGGGATGTGCCCGATAGTGTGCAACCACCTTGGCGGCCATTCCGCGAACCTCCTCTTCGCTATAGGTTTGATCTCTCTCAAGTGCATCACCCCAAATAATCTTCATGACACTCTCTACCAGCCTCGCCTGGACTTCTTCATCAGGATTCAGAAGTTTCGCACGATCCCACTCAAGACCCCCGAACTGAATGACCCACTTCACAAACTCGTCGCGCTTCTTCTCTCGAGGTCCGCGCTTTGGTTTGGGTTCTCCCAATCCAAATAGTGTTTTCCAGTTCACACCACCACGAAACTCCGGCATACAAACTTATTTAAATACAAAACGACCTGGCGGTCAATTATTTGTATTTTCATTTCTCGAGCGCTTATAAACCTCGAGGTTCATGGTCTCCCCGCAGTTCATCGTCGTATTTTTCTTCCACCCCATATACGCGTCCTTCCAAACCGTTAGAAACCATCCGAACGGTACGGTACCCGTCGAGACTATCGATGCTTTCAGCCTGCGCGCCCTCTCGTAGACCCATCTTAATTTTAAGAATATCTTGGTATGCGTCGCGAATGCCTGTATCTTCGTTAAAGATAAGAGCGAGGCCTTTTTCCGCCGAAAGTGTTTCGATATGTCCCCCTTCAGGCACCGAAGCGCCTAATACGATCACGCCCCCTGACTCCGGAAATGCTTCTTCGACGGAATTCTCCATACTGTAATACTTGCTGGAATGGAAAATGACAGCTCCTTTCATGCCCTCGTTATATAAATTGTTAGAAAGAACCGGGAGAGTAACGTCAAAAACGCCTACTGCTCTTCCCTTAAAAAGTGGTTCCTCTTCTGGAAACTCAACACTAATACGCTCTTCAAAGGATTTAGGTAAAAAACGCGCCTGCACGAGATGTGTTCCCTCAATTTCGTCGTCCCCTGTTGGCTCAACGAATTCTACTTGTATCGGCTGACCATAGTAGCGTTCCAAAAGAAGCACAAGCCGCGACAGGTCTTTTACTTCATAGGGGGATTTGCGTTTGCCATCAACTTGGTAATGAAAAAATTTTCCATGACCGCTGGCAAGCCATAATGAATCGGAGGCGTCTTCTTTTATGACGAGAGGGCGTAACCCGTCCGCATATGATATTTCCATCAGTTCGGGAACATTTTTTAATACGGAATTAGCATACCCTCGGTTACCGGCAGACGCGTATTTGAATTCTTGTATAACAACGCCCATTTTTTCCTCTGGTATTCCATGTGCGTCTCTGTAGCGAAGCGCCTCGGGACTATTTACTGACGCGTACACCTTTTCAACCAATTCCTTGAAATGGGCGAAATCGGCTTCCGCATCAATACTTACGGTCTCATATATTCCGGCACCGGTAGCGCTCTCGGCATCTTCGGAGTAAACAGCGCTCGACCGTATAAGCGCTTCCCTGCCTGCAAGCCACTCGTACGCTTCTTTCAAATCTGCGCTCACGTCTTCTCCTTTTTTCCATTTATCAAAGATGGCAATTCCAAGCCGTGTATACGGAGGAACTTGAAATCGTGTTCGGAAACTGACCGTGTTGATTCTTTCTGCAACCTGTTCCAACACTTTCAAATTGGCCCCTTTGGCGCCATAGAGAAGCGTATCTGCGGCTAAAGCGTTTCTATCTAACTTACCCAAAAACCTTTCCGCCCGTATCTCGAAATTCGCTCGCTGTATTGCTTCAGCGACTTTCGAGAACACATTTGAAGAAGAGTTTCCATGTCGGACACTAAACACATCTTTATAGTCGAAATGCTCGAGGGTCAGTCGCTCCTCTTCCTCGTCAAAATCAGAACACAACATATATTGCCGCTCCAAGAGGGGTACCAGCCATTTCTTGAGGTCAGAAAGTCTGGACTCCCTGCTTTCAGCGTCTGACGCTTCGTTCAAAGCATGGGTCGCTCTTTTTACCGGCACGAATGCCGGGTCAACATACTGAATGACTTCAGTTATCGTAGACTCATCTCTCCCATAGCGCTCAGCGTCTTTTAAAATCTTTTCAATGACACTCTTCAGAACCGTATCTTTAACCAAACCGGGGTTCCGCTTCATCCTCTTCCATATACGAGCAAGAAAAACCGCATCGTAAGAACCGAACATATCAAAAAGTTCTTCGCGGTAGTTGCGTTCAGACTGGTAGTACTGTTCCCCAGCTTCGGGCTGACTGGCTAAAAAGCTTAAAATTCCTTTGGCTGTCTGTTTTTTTGCCCTCAATACTTCCGGACTTGATTCGCTCATGTTTTCGATACTTAACCACTAACCGCCGACGGAGTCAATTCTACCGATTTATCACTTACCGGGATTTTTTGCCGCACATTGCCTGGCGTAAACGTCCTTTGCCATGGAGTCTATTTCGCTATCTTCAAAACTGAACCAATTTTCTGCCTCTTCAAGAATCGCGAGCCTGATTCCTTCTAGATCGCTGCCTTCATCTATATGCACTACTCCCCATTCAACGACCCTTTCACGCGCGCGAGCTCTTTGGGTTACGATATCTTCCTGATGCGACATATATTTATTACTTCTTCCAAGAACCTGCTTCCTAAAAGACGTCAAGAACTCTGATTCGCGCTTCCCTGCCGTCAGACCAGACTCGAATACGAAGCTGAACGTGATGAAGCGGGTCTTTTTCATAGTCCCAAAGTTGAGCGTAGTAATCAGTATCCGAAAGCTGCGCTGCCCCCTCCTCTTTCCAAACACGGGCATTCTGCGTGCGGGCTTGCTTCTTTGCTTTCTTTATTGCTTTGTGTTTTTCTCCCCATTCATTTTCAAAATGGGCCGGAAAATCAGGCGCTGATACATACAGACGGGGTTTAGTCAGCGGAATGACTGAGCTGTGCGGATCCCTGGCTTCCCCTGCAACCGGACCTGATTTTTCTAAAAAGAATTCGGCATTTGAAATCCATTTCTGATAAATTGCAGGGAATTCGGAAAATACGCTGCTATATGCCCGCTGTTGCGGGAGATGAGAGAAACTTGTGCAATACCCGTCATGTATTAATTCGCATTCTATTCCTTCCTGAGGAGTTACTCCGCGCACAAGACTTTTGCCTCCTGTCGTTACTACGAGGTCAGTAGGCAAAGGTTCGTCCTCATACCTCCATGTAGTTGCTTCGTAAGGTCGGGTAGGATGGCGCTGAAGAAAATAAAGTTCTCCGTCGTTTCCCAACTGTATTTCGGTTATCCAGGCGGTGTGGGAACCAAAGTGCCGCTTGAGTCTTTCGTATGAACTTGTTATTTCCGATACTTTCTCAGTAAGCTCCTGCGGGATATGTGCAAAGTCATATGCTACTGAAAGGATTGCATCCCCTTCTACCGTAAACACATTCTGTGTATACGCAGACTTTCCGGTATCTTTCCTTTCAAATAACCCTTCAGCCAAAACATTATAACGACCTTTCACGGCAGTATCTTCCACTACAGACATATTGATGCCGGGAATAAATTCCCAAAAACTCCAGGTTAAATTGTTTTTATATGCCCTGGCATCCAAGGAGTTTTCTTTACAAAAATTATCAACCCTTCCCATCAATTGTTCGTTAGTAAACATCCACGTCAGAAAATCTAACTCCTCGCTATCAGCAGAAAGCGGATTTTCCGGACTAAAGACATAACTTGGGTTAATTCCCGAAAGCCCTTCTGCTTCTCCAGGATGTTCGCTTCTTGCGATAACTTCCTTACCTGCCGCAATAGCGGCTTTTGCTTCTTCATAGGTATAGCGCTTAGGAACTTTCATAAGTCCCAAACGCTCCACTTCCTCAGCATCCTGAAATTTTGGCCGGACGTGAACAGGGGTTTCGTGTACCTCACGATGCTGACTCCTCAGAAACGCTTTCCGTTTTTCAATACTGTCTTCTGCCATAATTATTTTTTCCTTGTCCCTCCTATCACCTGCCGCTTCGCGACATCGGTGATTTCCCTCTTCGGGGAATCGGAAGAAACGGAAAGCAGCTTCCGTTTCTTCCACGCCTCTATCTTGGCGTGGTTTCCCGAAAGAAGGACTTTGGGAACGCGGTATTTCTTCCCTTTCCAAACCAAAATTTCCGGACGGGTATACACTTCGGAACTTGAAATGCGCTCTTCTTCAACTGATTCAAATTTTCCCAAAACTCCCGGAATCTGGCGGGCAACGGCATCAATCACGAGCATTGCAGGCAATTCCCCCCCTGTGAGCGTGTACGGGCCAATTGAAATTTTCTTTGCCTTCAATATTTTTTGTACGCGCGCATCCACGCCTTCGTAATGGCCACAGACGAATACAATATCTCTTTTCTTATCCGCAATTCCCCGCGCATCCGTATTAGTAAACTGCTTACCGCTTCGGTCGAAAAAGTACACAATTCCCTTTTTCTTACCGAGGGCTTTTGTAACTGCCTTCAAAATCGATTCAGCCTCAAGAACCATTCCCGGACCTCCGCCATACGGACGCTGGTCCACGCGCTTCCATTTGTCCGGAGTAAAATCCCGCGGATTGTAAAACTTAACCTTTATTTTCTTCTCGCGAATCGCGCGCCCGATAATACTGGAGCCGAGATACGACTCAAGTGATTCGGGAAACAACGTGATGACATGGAATATCATGTGGTATTTTTCTTTTTTATCCTTCCTATCATAAACCCGACGCCGTAAATACCGACCGGAATAAGACCTGCGAGTCCGAAGGGACCTAAGGCACTTACCGCCCGTATCAATCCGGCAACAGCAAAGCCGCCGTTTACAATAAAGCCGGCAATGGCGGTGTTTGGATGTGAACTCTTAAATGATGATTCGATACGTGCCGCACAAAAGCCCCCCACAAGCGGTGTGAGTCCCGCTTTCAAAAGTCCAGCGACCGCTGCGTTGTACAAAGACGACTCTGGGATGGCGAAGGCAATCGAGAGCCCCAGGGTTCCAAGTGCCGCGATAATGCCATCCTGATTTCGACTATGATGCCGTTCTCCTTCGTCTTCGTGTCGGGGATCCTTTTTCCATCCGCCCGAACGTTTTGCATGAATATTCCAAACGTCATCCTCTTTCCCGCCGCCCGGCAGCCCGGGCTCGGACATAGGTGCAGCTTCAATGGGTGCATGAAACATCTCCATTCGCTCGACTGTTTCTCGGCGGGGGGGATGCAATTCCCTTGCGTTTTGCTTTCGCTCGTAGTGCACAGTCGGATTAGAACATAAAACTGAATAAAAGAAAAACCCCGCTTTCGGCGGGGTTTTTGGGAGGCAGAAATCAGAGTTTCAAGTCCTCAAGCGCTTCATCGATTCCTTTTGATGCGGCACCCTGGCTTGACGAGCTCATGTCCATAAATGAGCCGGACGAACTTCCCATGCCGGGACCCATTCCCCCGCCCATTGAACCTCCCATCGGGCGAGTTGAACCTGCGGGTTCGTTAATTTTCAAGTTTACGCGCGCGTTATTTTTCATACCAACGACACGAAGCAAAATGCGGATTGCTTTTGCGGTATTGCCCGAGCGGCCGATAACTTTACCCATGTCCGCGGGGTTTACGTCCAATGTTAAAAGAACGCCCATCTCGTCAACCTGACGATTAACCTTCACATCGCTCGGATTGTCTACGAGCATTTTAATCACGTATTCTAGAAAGTCCTGGTCTGTATTCTGCATAGCGGGATATTTATTTGTTTAAAAGCAGCATTAAAGCTGTTCTTATTATTTAACCAAAAAAACACCCGCCTGACAAGGCGGGTTCGTTATTCTGCAGCCGGCGCTTCGGCGGGTGCCTCTGCGGGAGCTTCTTCAGCGGGTGCAGGTGCTGCTTCTGCTTTTACTTCCGGTTTCGCCTCTTCTTCTTTCTTGATAGGAGTCTTCTTACCGAGCACATTTACCTTCTTTCCCTGAATGATGCCCTTCGTGATGAGAAGGTTATTTAC
>CAZPUX010000022.1:0-7458 GCA_964589865.1 uncultured Candidatus Saccharibacteria bacterium
GCCATGATATTTTTTTTCTTACCCGTATTCGAAATCACTCCGCGGGCGATACTTATTCTGTATCTTCTGGTATCGGTTGCATTTGTGACGGCATGGCGTTTTTTGGCGCTCTCGTTTTCTTCGACGGCGCGAGAGGAGGTTTTGGTTATTGCCGACAAGCTTGACGCGGATGAGCTTTTGGCGGAGTTTTCAGAAAAGGGCCTGGTGCCGTTTCGTGCGGAATTTATAGCGCTTTCCGAATCAGGCACTCCGGCGTTCGCGGAGGAGGTTCGCCGCGCGTTTCAGCGGACTCCCGCGTACGTTATTGCCGATTTGGACGACCCGCGTATGATCGCTGTCTTGAGCGAGTTTGACAGATATCGCGCGGAGGGCGGGCGGCAGCTCGAGTTTGCTGATTTTTACGAACGGATTTTCCACCGCATTCCCGTGTCGACCCTGCCGTACAGAAACTTTTTGAAAGAAAGCAATTTCTCTTTTCTGGGAGATTTATTCAAGCGCCTGTTTGATATTCTCATCAGTGTTCCGCTCCTGCTTCTTCTTGCGGTTCTTCTGCCGTTTGTTTTTATTGCAATACGGTTGGAAGGGAAGGGGCCGCTGTTTATCGCGCAGGAACGCATCGGCAAGAATTGGCGCCGTATCACCGTGCACAAATTCCGAACCATGACGCAAAATAAAGCCGCTTCAAATGAATGGACGGTCGAAGAAAAAAACGACAACAAAGTTACACGGGTCGGCGCTCTTTTACGGCGCTCATCTATTGACGAACTCCCTCAGATTTTTTCCGTATTCACGGGCGAACTTTCACTGGTCGGGCCCCGAAGCGACATTGCGGGATTGGGCGAGCGTTTGCAGGCAGAAATCCCTTTGTATCGCGCGCGGTATCTGGTGACTCCGGGTATTTCCGGGTGGGCGCAGGTCAATCAGCGTTACGCTCCCGGCAACATTAGTCCGCAGTCGATTGAAGAGTCGCGCGTGCGGCTTGCGTATGACCTGTATTACGTAAAACACCGTTCGCCGTTTTTGGATATTTCGATTACACTGAGAACACTGAAGACGCTGATTACGCGGCTCCTCCCATGAAACACACACTTTTTATTACCGGTGCGGCAGGCTACGTGGGCGCAATGCTTGTCGAAAAATTTTCAAAGCGAGATGACGTAGAAAAAATTGTAGCTCTCGACAAAGAGCCTATGCCGGAGATGCTTTCGGAGAACCTGAAACTTGTCTATATCCAGGCAAACACTTCGGAGAACGGTTGGCAGGGAAAAGTGCTGGCTGAAAAACCGGACATTGTGATTCATGCAGCGTGGCAGATACGCATGCTCTATGGCCACAACGAAACGACGTGGAAATGGAACGTTGATGGCTCAAAAGCGGTGTTCAACCTTGCGTTCAGTTTGCCTTCGTCGCGCTTAGTTCATTTTTCAACCGCCTCCATATATGGTGCGTATCCTGAAAATACCTTTGAACATATGTTTCGCGAGGATGAGCCGATGCGCGAGGACGAATATTTGTACGGTGTTGAAAAAAGAGCAGTTGAGGAATTGCTGAATGAGGCGGTGAAGAACGCCAAAGGCGAAACGCCGTTGGTAGCAACGATTCGCCCGGCTGCGATTACGGGTCCGCGCGGAAGATTTATGCGCATCCGATTCGGACTTCAATCAGCTCTCTCGGGGCAGTTGAAGGGCGGAGTGTACGGGCTTATTTCAGCCTTGGTTTGGCTCGTGCCGGCGACAAAGGGCTGGGTTCGGCAATTTATTCATGAGGATGATGTGGTTGATATTGTTGAAAAACTTTCTTTCGACGAATGGAAGGGGGGGCGATACGAAATTTTTAATATCACTCCGCCAGGCGTTCCTGTGTACGCGCCCGACATGGCAAAAGCAGTAGGAAAGAAAGTGCTTCCGATTCAACCATGGATGGCGAGAGTTGCGTACTTTTTCTTTTGGCACCTGACCCGGGGAAAGATTCCCACGGCGCCGGGTTCATGGCGTTTTTATTCGTACCCTATTGTGATGGACGGCTCGAAGCTGACGCGCGTATGGGGGTTCCCGTATTCGGCGGATTCAAAAACAGCATTCGTTTCAACCGCAGGAAGATATGAATCATCAGTGCCCGAAGAGTTTAGAAAACGCGCATGAAAATATTGGTAACCGGCGGGGCAGGATTCATTGGAAGTGCTGTTGCAAAACGCCTTTTGGACGAAAGAAATGAAGTGGTTATCGTAGATAACTTAAACCCATACTATGACCCGGCATTGAAGCGAGCCCGGCTTGAGTCGCTCACGCAAGGTGCTTCGTTTTACGAAGCGGATATTGCGGATAAACAAAAACTCGAAGAAATATTTAAAAAATATCCGTTCGATGTGATATATCATCTTGCGGCGCAGGCGGGCGTTCGGTATTCGCTCTCGCACCCGGAGGTGTATCAGCGTACAAACGTTGACGGGACAAAAAATATTCTTGAACTGGCACACGCGCACGGTAACCCGCGCATCATTTTTGCATCATCTTCGTCGGTATATGGCGATACGCGGGAAGTGCCTTTTACGGAAAAGGCCGGGGTCGGCAATGCGCTCTCTCCGTACGCGAGAACAAAACAAGAAGGCGAAAAACTATGCAAAGAATATGCCGAAAAATACGGAATGAATATTACAGCACTCCGCTTTTTTACCGTGTACGGTCCGTGGGGCAGACCGGATATGGCGCTCTTTTCGTTTACCGAAAAAATCCTGAACAACGAGCCGATTGAGATTTACAACAACGGCGACATGAAGCGCGACTTCACCTATATAGACGATATCGTTGAGGGGTTAATTCTTGCTCTGAAAAATCAACCTCCGGGGTTTGAGGTTTTCAACTTGGGACGGGGCGCACCCGTTCCTCTTATGGACTTTGTTCGCGTTCTTGAAGAAAAACTCGGTAAATCTGCTCAGAAAATAAACAAACCCATGCAGGAGGGAGACATGAAAGAAACGTATGCCAGCATCAGTAAGGCGCAAAAAGGTAAAGAGCAGGGAGGATTGGACTTTCACCCAAAGGTTCAAATTGTGAAGGGGGTGGGGGAGTTTGTCGATTGGTACCGCTCCTATACAAGGAAGTAAGGTTTTAGGCCTTTTAAGGCTGCGTGGTATTATTCAAGCGTCCGAAAGGGCATTTTTCATTTTTATGATAATCGATGGAGAAAACAAAAACTGCTTTTTGTTTTCTCCGATGCCAAGGGCAACCGCCGATGTGAGTTCGGTGAACAGGCGGTAGGTGGGTAGTATGTCAAAAAATATATGATTATTGATGGAAAACAGTTAGCGGAAAAGAGGAGGCAAGAAGTCTGGGAAGTCCGGAAAAATCTTGCCGACCTTTCTTTGGGGGTCATTATTGCAACGACCGATACGGTAACAAGCTCGTACGTGGGCATCAAAAAGCGCGCCGCCGCATCGTTAAATATCAGTGTGACCGAATACCGTCTGCCGGACACCTGCACGGAAGATGATTTGATTGCGGCAATAAAAAAAGCCTCAGTTCATAACGGCATCATTTTGCAGCTCCCGATACCGAAAGGTCTTGATGTTGAGAAAGTAAAAAATGCGATTCCGCACATGCTTGATGTGGACGTCATGAGCGACGCCTCGTTTGCGGAATTAAAGCGGTGTGATTTTTTGGCAACGCCCCCGGTTCCTGCCGCGATGCGGTATGTGCTTCAAGAAAACAAAGTCGATTTGAAAGGTAAGTACGTAGTTATCGTCGGAAAGGGAAGACTTGTCGGGAAGCCTGCCGAAATTATGTTCCAGTGTCTTGGAGCGAAAACAAAAGTGCTGCAAAAAGGAGACGATGTCGCCGCAAACACGAAAGACGCCGACATCATTGTTCTCGGTACCGGTGTTTCGTACCTCATCAAGCCTGACATGATAAAAGAAGGGGCGATAATTATGGACGCAGGAGCATCCGAGCTTGGCGGCAAGCTCGTTGGGGATGCAGACCCGGCATGCGCTGAGAAATGCTCCATCTTTACGCCTGTTCCCGGAGGCCTAGGTCCTATTGTCGTGGTTGAAATATTTGCCAATTTGGTAGCACTTGCGAAGCAATACGAGGCGTCGTACGCTTCTGAAGTATGATCTGAGCCCGCCACTATTTTCGGTGTTTCTTTTTACTCCTAGGTTATTTTTTTAATTAATCTTCCATGCCTCAATTATCTGAAAAAGCTCTTGGAAAACTGCTCATTGCACTTGCCGTGTATGTTGCATCTTTACTTGCTTCAAACACGCTCGGTATTAAGCTTGTTCCGGTTCCGTTTCTCGACCTGCACCTCTCAGCAGCTATCTTTATGTTTCCCGTCGTGTTTATCATGACAGACGTTGTCGGGGAACTCTACGGGAAAAAAATGGCAAAGTGGTTCGTCTACTGCGGAATTCTGACCAACCTGTTGTTCATCGCCTACAATATTATCGCGAGCCTCTTGCCGTGGTCGCCGGACGGCGCGTGGGCAATGGACGCGTTTAATACCGTCTTTAGTGTTTCACTCCGTTTCGCTATCGCATCGGTTGTTGCCTACACGGTAGGGGAATACCAGGACGTTATTTCGTTTTTCTTCTTCAAAAAGCAGTTGGGAGAAAAATCGGCATTCTGGCTCCGCTCAAACCTATCGAATCTCTGGTCGCAGCTTTTCGACAGCGCACTGTTTCTCCTGATTGCGTTCTATGGCAACCCGCACTATCCCTTGCCGGTCTTGGGCAAACTGATTATTTCCTGGTGGCTCTTTAAGGTTGCCATGGGTATTGTGTACACGCCGCTTTCCTATGTGGGCATGTGGCTGCTGAAAGACAAAACGCCTGATGCAAGTAAAACCGCTTAAAACAAAATTATTCAGAGAAGGGGACGAAATCGTCCCCTTTGTTTTGAAACACGCTCCGCGAATTAAGAACGGTTCGGTGTTAGTGATTTCGTCGAAAATTGTTTCCCTATCTGAACGCCGTACGGCAGCCGTTTCGGAGCGCGAACGGTTAATACAGAAAGAGAGTACGAAAGCGAAGAAGACAAAAATGGTGTGGCTCACGATTAACGACGGCATTGTTATGGCAAATGCGGGGATTGATGAATCAAACGCCAACGGAAAACTGGTTCTGTTACCTAAAAATTCCTACAAAACTGTTGCGAGCGTTCGCAAAGAATTGAAGAAAAAATATAAAATCAAAAACCTGGGGGTTATTATTGCGGATTCCGTGCTGATGCCGCTTCGGCAGGGAGTAGTGGGCGTTGCGCTTGGCTACGCCGGATTTAAGGGTGTGAGAAATTACAAAGGTAAAAAAGATTTATTCGGACGAAAGTTTAAATTTGCCAGTTCAAATATCGCGGATTCTCTAGCAACCGCTGCAATGGTAACGATGGGCGAGGGAAATGAGCGCAAACCTTTGGCGATTATTGAAAACGCTCCGGTTGTATTTTCTGAAAAAGTCTCAAAAAATGAAATATCGATACCGCTTTCGGCCGATATGTTCGCCCCGCTTTTTAAGGGTTTGCGGTCAAAATAGCCCAGGATAGGGGTTTGATTTTACGGCTTTAAAAGGGCATACTACGCACCATGCTTCGAACGCGGATTATTGCGCTTGTGCTCCTCTTGGCAGGGGTCGGCGTAGGCTGGGTTACAACAGGACTTTATGGCGCGCCGCACATACCTTTTAAATACGGCTTGGACTTGGAGGGAGGAACGCACCTTTTGTATAAAGCGGATATTTCGGGCGTAACCGGCGACGTGGGGGATGCGATGGCAACCTTGCGTGAAGTCGTAGAACGTCGCGTGAACTTGTTCGGCGTTTCTGAACCATTAGTGCAGGTTGAAAAAGGGGGAGTAGGCGGAAATGAAGAGCGTTTGATTGTCGAACTTCCGGGAGTTACGAATATTTCAGACGCGATTAAGGCAATCGGACAGACGCCGGTTCTCGAATTTCGTCTGCAGGAACAGCTTCCCGGCACCACAACGGTGGCATATGTCCCGACAGGGTTAACGGGAGGACTGTTGAGCAATGCCCAACTTCAGTTCGCAAACGGAAAAACAGGCTCGCTTTCAAACGAGCCGATAATCCAGCTGACTTTCAATACTGAAGGCGCGGAACTCTTTAAGAAAATCACAACCGAAAATACCGGTAAAGTTTTAGGCATCTTCCTCGACGGTCAGCCGATTTCAACGCCCGTGATTCAGGAAGCGATACCGAACGGGACGGCCACGATTACGGGTAATTTCACTCCTGATTCCGCGCGCGAGTTGGTACGCAATCTGAACTTCGGCGCCCTGCCGGTACCCATTTCAATAGTCTCTTCTCAAACCATCGGACCGTCCTTGGGTGCAACGGCCCTTGAGCAGAGCATTATGGCGGGGCTGTGGGGCTTTGCATTCGTCGGTCTGTTCCTTCTTCTCTGGTATCGCTTGCCCGGTTTGGTTGCGATTGTCGCATTAACCATGTACGTAGCGATTTCGCTTTTGATTTTCAAATTGATTCCGGTCACATTGACGGTCGCAGGTCTTGCCGCGTTTATTCTGTCTATCGGTATGGCGGTTGACGCGAACATTCTTATCTTTGAAAGAACCAAAGAGGAATTGGCTGCCGGAAAGCCGTTGCCTGAAGCTATCAAAGAAGGCTTTCGTCGCGCGTGGTCTTCAATCCGCGATTCAAACCTTTCTTCAATCATTACGGGTGCGATTTTGTTCTGGATGGGCGGAACGGCAGTGATTAAAGGATTCGCACTCGTGTTTGTCTTGGGCGTTTTAGTTTCTATGTTTACGGCAACCACGGTAACGCGCACGTTCCTCATGGCTTTAGGTTTTGGCACCAAAGAGTCAAAGATTGCAAACTTCTTATTCGGTCACGGATTCTCTAAATAGCCTATGTGGATTGTTAAACATAGAAAGCTCTTTTATATCTTCTCCGGCCTTTTGGTCGCAGTTTCAATCGCATCTCTGTTGGTGTGGGGATTAAAATTCGGCATTGATTTTACCGGCGGGTCACTCTTGGAAGTTGAATATACGCAAGGCTCGCCCGCGGTTGCCGATATCACGAGCGCCCTTCAGGGTGCAGCAGTACTCGGTTCGTCCGTCCGTCCGACAGAAAATAACGGATTCATTATCCGAACGCCTTTCCTTACACCCTCGCAGTACGACGCGGTGAAAAGCGCATTAACTCATGGAGGGGAGTGGCAATATACCGAGAAAACATACGATTCAATCGGTCCCACTATCGGAACCGAACTTCAGACGAAATCAATTTACGCTGTTATTGCGGTTCTTCTCGCCATTGCGCTTTTCATTATGTTTGCGTTCAGGAAAGTTTCTGAACCTGTTGCAAGCTGGAAATACGGGCTGATTACCTTGATTGCACTCGCGCACGACGTGATTGTGCCGGTAGGAGCGTTCGTATTTTTGGGTCATTTCCTGGGAGCCGAAGTCGATACCTTGTTCGTCACAGCAGTC
>CAZPUX010000023.1:0-7215 GCA_964589865.1 uncultured Candidatus Saccharibacteria bacterium
GGAGAGAAATGTTTTGAGCGCGTCATAGACCCGCAGATGTTTCCGCCTTTTAAGAAATAATCAAGAAACGAAAATCCCGACTGCAGAGTCGGGGTTTTTCACATATAATGCGGAACATGCGCGATTACGACCATAAAGCGATTGAAAAGAAATGGCAGGAAGAGTGGGCAAAAAACGGCATCTACCGCGCTGATGAGGCATCGGAGAAGCCAAAGCACTACATTTTGGATATGTTTCCGTACCCGTCGGGAGCCGGGCTTCACGTCGGACACGTTGAGGGATACACGGCAACTGATGTGTACAGCCGGTTTACGAGAATGAAAGGATTTAACGTTCTTCACCCGATGGGGTGGGATTCGTTCGGATTACCAGCGGAAAATTACGCAATCAAAACTGGCGTGCCGCCCTTAGAAACGACCGAGAAAGCAATAAAAACATTCACGGCGCAAATTAACGGGTTGGGGCTTTCCTACGATTGGAGCCGCGAAGTTGCCGCGCACCGTCCCGAATATTACCGGTGGACGCAGTGGTTTTTTTTGATGCTCTTCAAAAACGGGCTTGCCGAAAAAAAGATGGCGAAAGTGAACTGGTGTCCCAAAGACCAGACTGTTTTGGCAAATGAGCAGGTTGTCGACGGAGCATGCGAGCGTTGCGGAACGGCAGTTATCCAAAAAGACTTGGCGCAATGGTTTTTCAAGATTACAGAATTTGCCGACGCGCTGGTAAAGGATTTGGACGACGTGGACTGGCCTGAATCAACCAAGATTGCGCAAAGAAACTGGATTGGCAGGAAAGAAGGCATCGTTGTTCCCCATACGGTGATTGAGAGCGATTTGGTTTTAACCACGTTCAGCGCGTATCCGGCGTGGATGTTTGCGGATACGTTTATCGTTATCGCCCCGGAACACCCCTCGGTGCCTGAACTGATTCGCGGGATGCCTGAAGAAAAAGAAGCGGCAGCGTTTATCGAATCGATGTCAAAGAAGACAACAATTGAAAGAGGCGGAAAAGAAAAGCTTGGCGTCTTTACCGGCAGATATGTCGAAGACCCGTTCCGTCCCGGCGTACAAATGCCGGTTTGGATTGCAAACTTTGCCTTAATGGATTTCGGAACAGGTATTATCCGCTGTTCTGCGCACGATGAACGCGATGTTGAGTTTGCAAAAAAATACGGCATCGGTCTTCGCCAGGTTGTCGGCGCGGAAGGGGAATTCATAAACGCGCACGACAACAAAGGCGTCTTGCGGGACTCAGGTCCGTTCACCGGACGCTCCATTTCCCCTGAACTCATTTCTGAAATGGTTGACTGGATGGTGAAAGAAAAAATCGCCGAAAGAAAAATAAGCTACCGCCTGCGGGATTGGCTCGTTTCCCGCCAGCGCTACTGGGGAGCGCCGATTCCGGTTGTGTACGACACGGCAGGCGTGCCGCATCCTGTCCCCGAGGAACATTTGCCGTGGACGCTTCCGACGGATGTTGAATTCAAACCGACCGGCACGTCGCCTTTGGGCCAGTCAAAAGAATTGCTGGAGCGAACGGAAAAGATTTTCGGAAAAGGGTGGCGTCCTGAGATAGATACCCTGGACACGTTTGTATGTTCTTCATGGTATTTCTTCAGATTCGCCGATCCGCAAAACGCCAAAGAATTTGCTTCAAAGAAAGCACTACAAAAATGGCTGCCGGTAGACATGTACATGGGCGGAGCGGAACACACAGTCTTGCATCTTATGTACGCGCGCTTCTTTACTAAAGTGCTTCAAAAACTCGGCTACATTTCCTTTGGGGAGCCGTTTCTAAAACTGCGCCATCAGGGAACGATTCTTGCCGAAGACGGGAAGAAGATGTCGAAATCACTGGGCAACGTTATTAACCCCGACGAAGTATCGGAACTCTATGGCGCGGACACAATCCGCGTCTACGAAATGTTCATGGGTCCCTTGGAGTTGATGAAACCGTGGAGCACAAAAAATATCATGGGTCCGCGGAGGTTTTTGGAGCGGGTGTGGCGTCTTGCTGACCGCGTTTCTGAAAGCCCGGATGAAAGCGATTCGCTCGTCCATGTTGCCCATAATTCGATAAAAAAGGTTGGGGACGATATCGAAACTCTGAGCATGAATACCGCGGTTTCTCAGCTGATGATTTACCTCAATGCGCTTGAAGGGCATGCAACGATTCCCAAGAATCACTACGAAACCCTTCTCAAACTCTTGGCCCCGCTTGCACCGCACATAACGGAAGAGTTGTGGCATGAACTTGGGCATCAAAATTCAATTCATCAAGAGTCTTGGCCCGCCTATGACCGGTCAAAGCTCGAGTCTGAGAACGTCAATGTTGCCGTTCAGGTGGGCGGAAAAACCAAGGGAACCGTGTCAGTGCCGAGAAATTCCTCGGAGGCTGAGGTTATTTCTATGGCTCAAAATGAGGCTAAAATAGGGAAGTTGCTTCCCGAGTCACCCTCGAGGGTCGTGTACGTCCCAGGAAGAATCATTAACTTCATTCCGTAGGTGGGGATAACCTTGACAGGGTTTGACCGATATAAAAAATTGTGCTATAAATAACCGACACAAAAATCCATGCCGAAACTTACTTTTAAAGCACCGCAAGTCTCAAAGCGCCTTGTTCAAAGCCTTCCGGACCGTTCTCGCGACGTTATCGTTTCCCGCTACGGTCTTGCGAGCAAAACTAAAGGCGAAACCCTGGATGCTATCGGCAAGCGGTATAACATCACCCGCGAGCGCGTTCGCCAGATTGAAAATCACGCTATAAAACTTCTCCAAGACTCGCCCGCGCTCCAGAAAGAAGCAGGCGCGTTCCTTTCTTTGGAAAACGCCATTCGCGATATGGGCGGGGTTCTTCCCGAACAGGTGATTTTGAATGAATTTGCAAAAGACGATGAGACGAGAAACCACCTCTACTTCCTTTTGGTTGTCGGCAAGCCCTTTATTCTCGGAAAAGAAACCGACGACTTCAAAGCGCGCTGGTACGTTGACCACGATCTTGCAAAGTCAGTTGAAGATGCGCTGAAGCAGGTGCATTCGAGCGTGAAGGCAACAGATGTGTATTCGGAAGACAAAATGATTGACCACGTCATGACCTGCCTGACCCGCGTTAACGCAAAATATAAATCGAAAGAAACAGTCCGCAGATGGCTTGAACTTTCGGCGTGCCTCATGAAAAATCCTTTGGGCGAGTGGGGTAAGGTTTCAGCTCCCGGCATTCGCGTTAAGAACATCCGCGACCATGCGTATTTGGCGCTGAAGCGCCACGGTTCGCCGATGCACTTCAGAGAAGTCGCAAAAGCAATTGAAAAATTGTTCGGCAAAAAAGCCCACGAAGCAACGACCCACAACGAACTCATCAAGGACGACCGATTTGTTTTGGTGGGCCGGGGCATTTATGCATTGAAGGAATGGGGATATCGCGCCGGACCGGTTGTTGAAATCATCAAGCACATTTTGAAAGAAACGGGCGCCTTGACGCGCGATGAAATAATGAAGCGCGTTGCAAAGGAACGCTACGTGAAGCCGAATACGATTATCGTCAATCTTCAGAACCCTGCGTTTGTGAAAAACAAAGGCAAGTACGCGCTCAAAACCGCATAAGATTATGCACGAAGCATTCGACACTCCGCCCGAAAAGGGCAGGAGTGTCTTTTTTAATTTGAACGCCCCCGCAGGGAAAGAAGCGGCGCTCGAGTCCTGCGCTCGGTGCGACTCAACGCGCGTTACGCACTATTTGAAAGATGCACGCCCGGCGTGCGGGACGTGCTGGTATATAGAGAAAATTTCACACTCAAAATAACAGGAGCGTGATATATTTTGAAGATGTTTAAGCGCACCAGCGCGCGCATCCTTATTATTCTCGCCATTCTCGCGGTACCAGTGTCTATTTACTTTTTCCCTGAGGCGGTTGCCTTTGTCGTAAACGCCATAGGCGCGCTTGCGCCCTTGTGGCTTCCGGTGCTGCTTGCGCTCATAGGCTGGCCCTTATGGCTTAATTTTTCACGGTCGCAGTTTATTATGAGCGTCCCGTATTCGACCATTGAATTGAAACCGGGGCCCGAAACGCCGAGGAGTGCCCGACCAATGGAATTAGTATTTTATTCGCTCTACCATCGCACTGACGTTTCAATGACTTCGGAATATCTCTTGGGCCATGTGCGCGTCCCTTGGTCGTTTGAAGTGTTGGCGCACAGCAATGCCGTCAGATTTTTTGTGCACCTTCCGACCGCGCACCGGGAAGCGGTTGAATCGCGCATCAGAAGCGAATATCGCGACATTGATATTGACCAGGTGCGCGATTATTCCCGGGAAGTTGCATTCGACCCGTACACGATGCGCATGGCAATGAGCGAATACTCGCTTAAAAAACCCGATCCCTATCCTCTGCGCACCTACGTGGCCCGCGAAGGAGAGAAAAACGCAGACAATACGTTTACGGAACTGCTGGAAGAACTGGCGGGTATCGGCGAAAAAGAATATCTTTACCTTTCGTTTATTGTGCGCCCGCATCAGCGCGAACGGAAAAATATTTTTTCTCCCGCCTCGGACACGCTCCATGATGATGCGCATGAAGAAATAACGCATCTCTTGGGACATGCCGGAGATTTAACCGCCGTGTCCGACGATAAGAAAAAAGCGATTGCAGCTATTGAGCATGCGCTAAAAAAACCTTCGTTTGACTGCGGCGTGCGCGCTTTGTATATGGCGGAGAATGGCCAATTTTTGCCGAATGCCCAGGAAAAGCTCGCGCATTTGTTCGACCGGTACGGCGATTCCGATTTAAATTCATTTTCCGCATATGACCCGAAAACAAAAATGGGATGGCTGTTGTCCGAACTTTTTATCGCAGTGCCCGCGCTCCTCAATTTGTACTTTCTTCAGCTCTACCGCCGGAGGGCGTTTTTTGCGCCGCCCTACCTGGGAAACGGTTTTGTTTTAAATACGGAAGAACTGGCGACTCTGTTTCATATCCCGCATTTCGCGAGAGGAAGCGCGCTTTCGAACCTTCGCGGAGTGCGCCTTGAGCCCCCGGCGAACCTTCCGGTATGAAAGAATTTTTAAAACATAACGCCCGCCCGGCGTTCGGATTTTTATTTGTTCTTCTTTCTTTATATGCGGTTTTTATAGCGCCTCCGTTTGAGTATCCCAAGGGAAGCGCGGTTGCGATTCCTCCCGGAACTACCATTCAGGGAGCCTCCGAAATACTCGAAGCCGCTCATGCGGTTCGTTTCGCTTTTGTTTTTTCCTTAGCAGGAAGGGTGCTGGGTCCGAATACGGGCGTCATAGCAAACACATACGCGCTTCCCGGAAGAGAAAACGCGATTATTTTGGCATACCGGCTGACTCACGGAGAAACAGACACAACGCCTGTTAAGGTAACAATCCCCGAAGGCCTATCTTCGCGTGAAATCGGAGCAACGCTCGGGGAAAAACTCGGCGTGTTTGATGTAATGGGCTTTGACGCGTTGGCAAAACAAAATGAGGGCTACTTGTTTCCCGAGACGTACTATTTTCTTCCCGGAACTGCACCCGAAGCCGTTATTCAAATCATGCGGGATACCTTTGACGCAAAAATCGCCCCGCTTCAGGGCGATATAACGGCTTCAGGAAAATCTCTGAACGAAATCATAACTATGGCTTCGATTTTAGAGCGCGAAGCCCGGCAGATTGAAACTCGGAAAATTGTTTCCGGTATTTTATGGAAGCGAATCAAGATAGGCATGGCGCTTCAGACGGACGCGGTGTTTGGCTATATTCACGGCATAAGCGGATATTCGCCGACCCTGGATGATTACAAAATCGATTCGCCGTACAACACGTACCGCAATCGCGGCCTTCCGCCCGGTCCCATTTCAAACCCGGGCCTTGAGACAATCGATGCTGCGCTTCATCCGACTGAGACTCCGTATTTGTATTACCTGACGGGCTCTGAAGGAACCATGCACTATGCAAAGACATTTGCCGAGCACGTTGCGAACAGGAAATATCTCAAGTAGTATTTTTAGATGTCTGAAGCGGCGTTCTTGAAGTCTCCTCGGCGAAAGTCCGTAGCCTTAAGTTATGGGGAACTAAAAGTACCGGTGCCTGGAGAAATAAGCCCGTTGATTGTTGCATCTCATAAGCTTAAAGTTCCCCCGCAGTATGTGTGGCGGCTATATCAAAACCCGAAATTTACCCATTGGCCAATCCCTGAAGAATTTAGAGGAATGTCTTTTGAATTTATCGGCGGCGTGCCCTATAGCCTAGACAGATTTAATTCTTTTTTTAATCAGCCGAGGCTGTTAACCGGAAAACGAGTGAGCTATCTTGATACCAAGATGCCCAAAGTTCCCGTTGTTGTTGAGGTGCCGTATGACGGTCTTCCGTTTGATCACCGACTTCTTCTTCAGGACGCTTCCGTCGGCCATGCCGGTTGAAAAATATAAATGAAAACAGTTTTTGTAGGACTTTCAGGCGGGGTTGATTCCGCAACCTCCGCGTATCTTCTGAAGAAAGAAGGATACCGGGTGGTTGGGGCGTTTATAAAGGGCTGGGAGCCTGATTTTTTGCCATGCACGGGTACAGAAGACCACTTGGAAGCAATGCGGGTAGCCGCGCATCTTGAAATTCCATTCGTTACCTACGATTTGGAGGAAGAATATAAACGCGAGGTGGTTGATTATTTTATCGGCGAATATAAGGAGGGCAGAACGCCGAATCCGGACGTCATCTGCAATCGCGCAATTAAATTTGGAGCCTTCTGGGATAAAGCAAAAGCGGACGGGGCTGATTTTATTGCGACGGGACACTATGCACAGATTGTCACTCCAAATGGAGTGCAATCTGGCATAGAGTCGGCCGGAGCGATGTTTTTCGTTTCGGAAAACCGCGAGGCGGGGTCGAGAGCGAACGCGAACGCAGGTGAGCGGGCGACTCGTGACCACTACGCACTATGCACTTCTAAGGACACTGAAAAAGACCAGACCTACTTTCTGTGGACGCTTACGCAGGAAGATCTATCACACGCGCTCTTTCCTGTGGGAGGAATGGAAAAGGCGGAAGTGCGGAAAGTTGCCAGCGAAGCGGGATTGCCGAACTACAGCATGTCTTTCTGGTACGGCTTTTTCGTGCCGGTGGGCACACCGGCCGAAGTGATGAAGAAGCTCTTCGATGCCGCGCAGCAGGTGATGCAGCGCCCTGAGGTGAAGGCTGCGCTGGCCCGCGAAGGCACCGA
>CAZPUX010000024.1:0-7177 GCA_964589865.1 uncultured Candidatus Saccharibacteria bacterium
TGTTTCGCGTATTCGTCAAAAACCTACTCAGCAAGAATCTTAAAATACGGCCTATTTGACCTAGGGGGCGGTATTTGCTAGTATCCCTAGACCTTTGGAAGTCCTGGTTTTGGCTCCATCCCTCGGGGTGAAAGCGAAATAAGGCACTCAAGGCGACAATACCCCGTCGAAATCGGCGTCAGGTTGTCCCTCAAACTTTTTGTTTGTGAGGATTCCCAGACGTTGGGGTAACCCAACAATGGCTAAACGCTCACAACTTGCAAGAAACGTTAAACGCATTCGTATGAGTGCGCAGTTTGCCGTTAAGCGCGCAGCCTTGAAAGCTGCGGGGGATTGGGAGGGATTGCAGAAGTTGCCGAAAAACTCGAACCCGATTCGCATCAAAAACCGCTGCGCGGTTACGGGCCGTTCACGAGGATACATGCGCTACTTCGGTCTTTCACGCCAGCAGTTCAGGGAAATGGCACGCCGGGGAGAGATTCCGGGAGTAACCAAGTCGTCCTGGTAAATACTTTTATGATGATTACAGACCCAATCGGAGATTTCATAATTCGCCTCAAAAACGCAACCGACGTCGGAAAGAAGTCGGTGACTATTCCATTTTCAAAAATGAAGCATGCAATCGCGCTTACCTTGAAGAAGTGCGGATACATCGGCACGATTGAAGAGGCGGGGACGGGCGTAAAGAAAATGCTCACCGTTGAACTTCTCTACGGTGTTGACGGCCGACCGAAAATCCAGGGCGTGAAGCGCGTCTCAAAACCGGGCCGCCGTTTGTACGCTCCCGTTTCAAAAATCCATCCGGTTAAATACGGCAGAGGTTTGATGGTTCTCACCACTCCGAAAGGCATTTTGACCGACATTGAAGCTCGCCGCGACCGCGTCGGCGGAGAAACGCTGTTCTCAATTTGGTAAACATATGTCACGCATAGGAAAAAACGCAATTGTTATACCTGAAAAAACCGAAGTGACCGTTTCGGACGGCAAGCTTACTGTAAAAGGTCCGCTTGGCTCAATCACGAAGCCGGTTCATTCATTGGTTACTATAAAAGTTGAAGGTGCCAGTGTTACCGTTACTCCGAACAACAAATCAAAACTCGGTCGCTCATTGTGGGGCACGTTCGCGTCGCACATCAGAAATATGATTGCGGGCGTTCACAAAAAATACGAAAAGAAATTAGAACTTCAGGGTATCGGGTACCGCGTTGAGTTGCAGGGGAAGAGCCTCAAATTCACCGTTGGTTTCTCGCACCCGGTAATTTTGGCGATTCCTGAAACTGTTGCGGTCGCCGTTGATAAAAACAACATGACCGTTTCCGGCATCGATAAAGACGAAGTCGGTCAGTTTGCCGCAAACATCCGCGCAATCAAGAAACCTGAACCGTACAAGGGCAAGGGTATCCGTTACGAAGGAGAATACGTTCGCCAGAAGCAAGGTAAAAAAGCAACCGCATAGCCTATGTCACTCCTCACCCCTAAATCAAAGTCAGATAAACGAACGCGCCGCCACGCCCGCATTCGCGGCAAGGTTTCCGGCACGGCTGATTGCCCGCGCCTTTCGGTATTCCGCTCGAACAAATACGTGTACGCGCAGTTGATTGACGATGATAAGGCAGTAACGATTGCAGCAGCAACATCAAAGGGTGCAAAAGGAAAAGGAATGACGGCGGACGCGCAGTTGGTTGGTAAAAACATCGCAGCGGCAGGCAAGGCAAAAGGCATTACGAAAGTGGTGTTCGATCGCGGAGGATTCAAGTACATGGGCGTTATCAAGACACTCGCTGATGCTGCACGGACCGGCGGCCTTATCTTTTAATACTGCACACTATGGACGAACAAACAAAACCTGAAGGAGAAGCACAGCCCGAAGTAAAGGCAGTGGAATTCGAAACGTCGGCTGCACCCATTCCGAAAGTCGGTTTGCCAGCGGAGCGTCCTCGAAACACAATGCGAAGAGGCGCAGGAGGTAACCGCGGAGGCGCGGGTCGCGGAGGGCGCGACAGCAAAGGAGGAGGCCGCGGAAAACGCGAAGAACGTCCTCGCTCTGAATTTGACCAAAAAACACTTCTCTTGAGACGCGTTGCCCGCGTCACCGGCGGAGGCCGTCGCTTTAGTTTCTCTGCGGCTATCGTTATCGGAGACCACAAAGGCCGCGTCGGCGTCGGTATCGGCAAAGGGGGAGATACCGCGAGTGCGATTGAAAAGGCGCTACGGGACGCGAAGAAAAACATGATTACGGTCAAAACCACGAAGACGATGAGCATCCCGCATGACGTGAAGGCAAAAGAAGCATCAGGAATTGTGCAGATTCGCCCGGCGCCTGAACGCGGTATCGTTGCAGGTTCAGCGGTCAAAATGGTATTGGAACTTGCAGGCGTTAAGGACGTAACCGCAAAAATATTCTCACCGTCGAAAAACAAACTGAACATTGCACGTGCAACTATCAAGGCGCTCGGACAGCTTAAGTAAACAACCATGGAACTTCACTCACTTAAAAAATCAGTCGGCAATACGAAAAAGAAGACCCGCGTCGGCCGCGGAGGAACGCGCGGGAAAACCGCAGGCAGGGGAACCAAGGGCCAGAAAGCGCGCGCCGGCAACAAGCGCCGTCCGCAGTGGAGAGATGAAATCAAGAAACTTCCGAAACGCCGGGGATACGGCAAAAACCGAGCACGCGGCGTGGTTCCTCGCATAAAAGTTGCAGGCATCAATCTCAAAACCCTTACGGCAAACTTTAAAGACGGTGCGGTTGTTTCATTAACCACGCTTATGAAAGCGGGCCTTCTTCGCCGGGTTTCGGGCAAAATGCCTCCGGTAAAAATCCTGGGCACGGGCGAAGTACCGTCGAAACTTTCTATTGAAGGACTGAACGTATCTCTAAGCGCGAAAGCGGCTATCGAGAAAAATGGAGGTAAAGTGGTAGCTAAGAAGTAACCATGGGTTCATTCTTCGCAAAACTCAAACTCATCGTCACTGACCCGGCGCTTTTAGGAAAGCTCGCCTTTGCATTGGGCGCGCTTATCTTTTTCCGTTTTCTTGCAACCATTCCGGTTCCGGGCATCAATCCGGAACAATTGCAGCAATTTTTCGCAAACAACCAGTTTTTGGGCCTGTTGAACATTTTCTCAGGCGGCGGACTTTCAAACCTTTCTATCGTTATGCTCGGCGTCGGTCCGTACATTACGGCAACCATCATCATGCAGCTTTTGACCATTATCTTCCCGAATTTGAAAGCGATGTATCAGGAAGAGGGGGACTCAGGCAGAAAAAAATTCAGCCAGTACTCGCGCTTGATTACGGTGCCGTTGGCATTCATGCAGGCATACGCGTACCTTTTCTTGTTCGAAAGCCAGGGCATTGTTGAACACTTGGGGCTTACCGCACTTTTGGTGAACGTCACGATTGTTGCAGCGGGCTCGCTTCTTCTTATGTGGGTAGGAGAGTTGGTAACGGAATTCGGCATCGGCAACGGCGTGTCTTTGATTATATTTGCAGGTATCGTCTCCCGCGTTCCTCAGTCAATCGCGCAGTTTTCGTTCTCATTCGACCCTTCGCAGATTCCTCTTATATTAGGATTCATCGTTGCCGGTCTTGCGGTTATCTACGGCGTTGTGGTTATGACCGAGGCGGAGAGACCTGTACCGGTAACGTACGCAAAACGCGTTCGCGGAAACAAAATGTACGGAGGCGTTTCAACCTACCTTCCTTTGCGTTTGAATCAGGCAGGCGTGATTCCGATAATCTTCGCGCTCTCTATTCTTTTGTTCCCTCAGCTTATTTTGAACTTTGCGGCTAAATCATCCATCACCTGGCTTGCAACGACTGCAACCGCGCTTCTTTCATTTTCCGGCGGACAAATTTTGTACGGCGTTTCATACTTCCTGTTGGTGTTTATTTTCACGTACTTTTATACCGCGATTACGTTCGACCCCAATACGCTTGCAACGAACCTGCAGAAAAACGGCGCCTTCGTCCCTGGCGTCCGTCCCGGCCAGCAAACGTCAGAACACTTGGCGAAAATCATCACGAGAATCACTATGGTCGGCGCATTGTTCCTGGGTCTTATTGCCGTCTTGCCCTTGGTGATGCAGGCATTGACCGGCATTACCTCTTTGGCAATCGGCGGTACGGCCTTGCTCATCGTTGTTTCCGTTATTTTGGATTTGGTCCGCAAAATCGACGCGCAGATTTCGCTTCGCGAATACTAAAATCCGCACTTTATTTTTCTGATACCCTGCCACTATGCGCGGTAAATTTATACTAGTTGTCGGCCCCTCGGGTTCCGGAAAGGGAACCCTTATTTCAAACGCGCGCGTTATTTTTCCTGAACTCACGTACGCAAAATCGGCAACCACGCGCGCGGAACGCGCAGGCGAAGCAAACTATGCTTCGTACTATTATCTGACCCGCGATGAATTTGAATCGCGCGAGAAAAACGACGAATTTCTAGAATGGGCAGAATACGGCGGGAATTTGTACGGCACTTTGAAAAGCGAAGTGGTACCGCATCTTGAGGAAGGAAAAATGGTTTTGAAAGAAATGGAAGTGCAGGGTGCGCGCCAGATTCAGGAAAAGATTCCGAAAGACGAACTTTTTATGATTTTCATCAACGCCGGCTCCTGGGCGGATATGGAAGCCAGGATTAAGGCGCGCGCCCCAATTACCGAAGAAGAACTGGCAAAACGCAAACTGCGCTACGAGGACGAAATGAGCTTCATGAACGAATGCGATGTAATTGTGCCGAACCGAACCGGGGAGTTGGAGCAGGCAAAAAAGGAATTTCAAGCAGTGGTGAGAATGGCAATGGGAAGCTAGAATAGCGATATGCCAAAGCATTTATACTTTTTCGTCGGGCGCCCTTCTTCAGGCAAGGAAACGCAGAGCCGTTTATTAGCGGAAAAATTAGGCTACGACATGTTTTCAACCGGCGCAAAGTTCCGCGAGATTATCGGTTCCGGCTCGCAGTTGGGCGGGAAAATTAAAGGGGATTACGAAAAGGGCTTGCTAATGCCTACCTGGGTGGCGGATTTTATGTTTGAAAATTTCCTCTTTAATTTGCCTGAAGATAAAGGCGCAGTGTTTGAAGGCTCCGGTCGCGATAAAGAACAGGCGGAAACAATCGAAAAGGTTTGTGCATGGCTGGGGCGCCCCTACACGGTTTTGAATTTAGAAGTGAGCGAAGATACGGTAGTGGCACGTTCGCTTGCCCGCAAACGCGACGCAACGGATGGCGATGAGAGCGCAATACGAAACAGACTTTCAGAATACGCACGTCTCACGCACCCCGCGATTCAGTATTTCCACGTATTGGGTAAATGCATTGATATCGACGGCGAAAAAACGCCTGATGAAGTGCACGCGCAGGTTGTGGCAGCGGCTGAAGCATCGCTCAACGCATGAGTACAATCATTCCATCGTTCGTGCGCGACCAAAATCCCTTGGAGCGTAGCGACTTAGGGATTTGAAGTACCCTCGTGGCAAATGGTGGAATAAGGGGATGAAAAATCGAACATGGCACTTATAAAGACAGCAGAAGAAATAAAAAACCTCCGGGAAGGAGGAAAGCGTTTGGCGAAAGTTGTCGCGGAAGTTGCAAAGCGCGTCGCGCCGGGTCTAACTACTTTGGAGTTAAATGATTTAGCGGAACATCTGATTCGCCCAGAGGGAGATGAGCCGTCGTTTTTGGGGTACACTCCCTCGGGCGCGAAACGCCCCTTCCCGGCTGCCATATGCATTTCGATAAACGAGGAGGTCGTCCACGGTGTCGCGAATGAGAATCCGCGCACGATCAAAGAGGGGGATATCGTCAGTTTGGATTGCGGGATCACGCATAAAGGTTTGGTTACCGACCACGCCATTTCAGTGATTGCAGGCAAGGGCAGCAAAGAAAGTGACGCGGCTGCACGCGCATTATTACAAGCCACCCATGAAGCGATGATGAAAGGCATCAATGCCGCCGTAGGCGGGGCGCATGTAGGTGATATAAGCGCGGCTATTGAAAAGGTGGGGGTGGAACACGGATATGGAATTGTGTTCGAGCTTGGCGGGCACGGAGTGGGGCACCACGTCCACGAAGAGCCGTATATCCCCAACGTTGGGGACGCAGGCACGGGGGAAGAATTAGTCCCCGGCATGGTATTGGCGATTGAACCGATGCTGACCGAAGGCACACCGAGGGTGAAACTGATGCCTGATGGCTACACGTTTGTAACGAAAGACGGTTCGCGCGCCGCACATTTTGAACACACGATTTTGATAACGGAGGGCAAGCCTGAAATTTTGACGATTGTATAACGAGAAGGAAATAAATCGTATACTGTGAGCGTGGGAGATACGCTTGAATTTGCGAAAGAAGTAGCGAAAGAAGCAGGCGCGATTATGCGCCAGAATTTTTCGCTCGGAATGAAAAAAGAGTGGAAAGGCGACAATAGTCCGCTGACTGCATCTGATGTTGCGATAAATCAGCTGGTTTTAGAGGCGGTAGCAACGTCATACCCCGGACACTCTTTTGTGGGCGAAGAGGGGAGCAATATAAAAGAAAGCGAATACACATGGGTGTGCGACCCGATTGACGGCACGATTCCGTTTTCACACGGCTATCCTACATTCGCATTCTCGCTTGCACTCACAAAAAACGGCGAACCTATCGTTGGCGTTATTTATGACCCGATTATGGACCGCCTGTTGACCGCCGAAAAAGGGAAGGGCACGTTTTTGAACGGCAAAAAAATAAGCGTATCGAATAGTACAAAGCTCGGTCCCACGACATTTGTTGAAGCCGGCGGCTATTCCGAACTCCCGCGCCTTCAGTCAATTATCGGTTTGGGTACCGGATGCAAGATTCTGTCTTTTTATTCGTGCGTGTACGCCGGGCTTTTGGTTGCGACAGGAGAATTTGTCGGACAAGTGTATAAAGGCGACAGACCGTGGGACGCCGCCGGTGTGAAAATCATCGTTGAGGAAGCGGGCGGGAAGGTAACTGATTTAGCGGGGAATGAACAGCGGTGGGACGGAAAATTAAACGGTTTTATTGCCTCAAACGGCTTGGTGCACGGCGAACTCCTGGCTGCAGTTAAAGAAGCGATTTGACTTTGAGGTGTTTTTGAGTTAGAATGACGTTCAGTATGGCATCACCATTCAAGAACGCGGAACAGCGCAAAGAGTTATTTTTAAAGAC
>CAZPUX010000025.1:0-7149 GCA_964589865.1 uncultured Candidatus Saccharibacteria bacterium
TCGCACAGAAATCTCTTGCGATCATCACGACTTTCGCGGTGGCGGCAGCAATCGTTTTCAGCTTTGTTGCAACAATTCAAGTTGCCCAAGCTGCGACGGTCTGTCCTCACACGTGGGCCGCGAACCTTAAGATGGGTTCGTCAGGCGCTGACGTGATGGCGCTTCAGCAATTCTTGAACTCTGACCCCGCGACGCAAGTTGCAGCAGCAGGCGTAGGTTCTCCGGGCTCGGAGACCTCGTACTTCGGCGGCTTGACGAAAACGGCAGTCATCAAGTTCCAGAATAAATACGCTTCTGATATTCTCGCACCGGCAGGTTTGACTGCAGGTAACGGTAATTTCTTTGCGTACTCTCGCGCAAAAGCAAACGCTCTTTGCTCGGGTACAACCACAACTACTCCGCCTCCGGCAACGGGAACGGGTGTTGCTGTAAATGCAGGCACACAGCCTGTAAACGCGCTTTCTCCGCAAGGAGCAACCCGCGTTCCGTTCACTCGCTTCACATTGACTGCGGGTAACGACGGCGACGTTGTTGTGAATTCGATTCAGGTACAGCGCACCGGCCTCGGCCAGGATGCAGCATTCGCAGGAGTTATCCTCGTGGATGAAGCAACCGGACTCCAGGTTGGTACTGCAAAAACCTTCAACTCGAACCACCAAGCAGCTATCGGTCAGATGATGACCATTCCTCGCGGCACGACTCGTTCGTACTTGGTCGCAGGTAACATGGCAGCTTCTTTGGCTTCGTACGCAGGTGAAGCACCTTCGCTCTCTGTTGTCGGAATCAACACAACTGCAACGGTTTCGGGCTCTCTCCCGATTACCGGCGCTTCGAATGTGAACAACGCAACATTGACCGTCGGTTCGCTCTCGATTCAGACTTCGAACGCATTCGCTTCAAACGCGAACGCTTCAAAGGAAATCGGTACAACCGGCTACAAGCAGACGGGCATCCGCCTTACGGCAGGCTCGACTGAAGATGTTCGCTTGAAATCACTCACCTTCTACCAGACCGGTTCAGCATCGGCACTCGACATCTCGAATGTCAATGTCGTGGTGAACGGCACTTCGTATCCGACGACTGTTTCAGCTGACGGACGCTACTACATGGCATCTCTCGGTTCAGGAGTCGTTATTGCGAAGGGCAATCAGGTTGATGTGTACGTTTCGTACGACATCACCGGTTCAAATTCTGCAGGAAGAACGGTTATGTTCGATGTTGACCGCAACACCGACATTTTCGGCACGGGCGAAGTGTATGGTTACGGCATCTCGCCGGCAATTCCGTCGAGCGTTTCCGTTCCTTCTTCTCGTGGCACGCTCACGATTACGAGCGGAAGCCCGTACATCTACTCGACTCAGACAACCATTTCTGGCGCATCAATTACTTCAATTGCGAAAGCAAACGAAGTTCCTGCTCAGAACATCGCTATCAACCTTGCTAACCAGCCTTTGGGCGGTTACGTAGTTGATATCAAAGGCGAGAACATGACGGTTCAGCAGACGGTCTTCACCGTTGCTTCTTCGTCAGGTTCAGGCCAAGGACTCTTGACCAACGTTACGTTGGTTGATGAGAACGGTGCGGTGGTTGCAGGTCCTGTTGATGCGGCTTACACCAACTCAACGACTCAGACCATTACCTTCTCTGACACGGTTACCTACAAGACAGGCCGACACGTCTTTACCCTCCGCGGTAAAGTATCGTCGACTATCAACGGAGGTACGCTTTACACCGCAACGACGAACCCGAGTTCTTCGACTGCATGGGTAAATGCACGTGGTGAAACTTCAGGTAACTCCATCTCGCTTTCCGGCCAGTCTTCGTTCTCTATGAACCAAATGACTGTGAAGGCAGGTGCGCTTATCATCGGTCCTTCTTCTTCGTTGACTTCACAGGCAATTGTTCCTGGAGGCCAGCAAGTTGAACTCGGACGCATGGCATTCGACGCAGGCCAATCTGGTGAAGACGTACGTCTTTCCTCGATTCCTGCTCGTTTGACTTGGACTGTAGGTGCAGCAACTGAGCTCACTTCCTGCCAGGTCTACAATGGCGCAACGTCATTGACCAGCGGCTCGAACACTGTCAACCCGACAGGTACGTCTCCTGTAGATGTTACCTTCACGCTTGACAACCCGATTACGATTGCAAAAGGTGCTGTCACAACTGTCAGCGTCAAATGTAACGTTTCAGGTTCAGCAACAAACACCGCTACGTACTCATGGGCACCTGGCGCAGCAGCGTTTATCACGAGCTTCACCGTAACAGGTGCGGTTTCGGGAACAACGATTACTGCAACTTCAGGCTCAGGTACTGCGGCTACGTTCACCATCTCGACCGGTTCTATGTCGGCAACGGCGTCAGGCTCGTCTATCGCGCAGCCTTCACGCACGTGGTCAGCAGCAGGTTCAACCGGCGTTACGGTCGGCTACATCAAGTTCCACGCAACTAACGAAGCGGTGAACCTGACGAAAGTCGGTCTTACTCTTGCAAACGGTCTTTACGGATCGAAATCGAGAGGCGACGGCGGAAGCTCAGCAAGCGGCGCAGGAGATATCGTAACGGCGTACATCTACAATGGTGCAACGCTCGTTGGTTCTGCTACCTTCAACGGTACGCAGGTCTCAACGTCAACGTTAAACTCTACTGTTAACCTTGCTAAGGATGCAGATACTGTCTTGACCATCAAGGCTGACCTTGCCGCTATCGGCGTCAGCGCGGCAGGAGGTATCGGCGACCTTGTGAAGATTGACCCGTTGAACGCAGAAGGAACTGGCGCTTCGTCAGGCTCGCTCGTTCAAATCGGCGCAACTGCAGGTGTCAGCGGCGTACAGCTCGTGAAGAGCTACCCGACCGTTGCTCTTGGTACGGGTGCATGCACCGGAAACGGCTGCAACGGCTCGAACCAGATTGTCAAAGTTATGTCTGTAACGGCGAACGCTTCGGGTCCTGTCTCGGTCTACCAGACCAAGATTGCTCTCGCTACTTCGTCGGCTCAGGTGTTTGACGCAAAACTGTTCGTCTACGATCAGACTGGCAATCAGCTCTCTTCGTCGGCATACGGCGCGTCAGCAGGTCAGTTCGGCTCTACAGCTTGTGCATCAGGCACCGGTTGTACGTCGACGACCCCGACCTTGACCTTCACCGGTACTATCCCGGTACAGGTTCCGGCCGGAACGACCTACATGTTCAAACTGTTGACGACGGTCACTCCGACCGCATCAGCAACGAACTGGAGCGTCATCCCGACCATTCAGGGTGATTCGGCAGTGCAGATTAACCTCTCCACTTCGCCGACCTACGTTGCAACTTCAACTGCAAACGTAAGCACCGCCAACTTCGTATGGTCTGACAACGCAACTACAACTGCTGTTGTCGGCGACGTAGATTGGTTCAACGGATTCCAGGTTCCTGGTCTTTCAGGCACTGGTCTCTAATCCTGAACGTCGAGAGTTTACTCTCGAAATTCACGGAAACAAAAAGCCCCTTCGGGGGCTTTTTGTTTTGCGTGGTGAGCGGGTCTAAACAACCCGCGGGTACCCGAGCCGAAACCCTTCATTTCCGTTTTGAGACACAAGGCGGAGCGGGAAGCGTAGCCAAAGGCTACGTTGAGTGCGAGACGAAGTGTCGAATAGGGAATGAAGGGTTGCAGGCAGGGGAAGGTTTTTAGACACGCTCCCGCAAATCGCGTACAATATCCAGTCTATGGAGATGCTGAAAAAATACCGAATCTACGCTATTGCACTCGCGGCGCTTGTTATTATCGGTGCTTTGTATTTTATTTTTGATACGCGTTCGAAATCGCAAACAGATACGAAAACTGATGCGAACGGGCAAACAATTGATTTAGGAAACGGCTTGGGTATCACTACCTCAGGAGGCGCAACCGTTACAGAGGTGGGGGTTGAATCAAACATTCCGCAGCCATCTTTGGACCGTAACGTATCTTTTGCAAACAGTTCTTTGCCCCCGGCAGTGCAAGCTGCGGTTAAGGCGCGCATCGCGGAAGATATTGCGGGTCTAAAGAAAAATCCGACCGACTTAAGTTTGTGGCTCGCGCTTGGATTCGAATTGAAGCAAGCGGGGGATTACAAAGGCGCAGAAGAGATGTGGGTGTACGTGAACGGCTCCGCGGACAAGGATGAAGTGTCGGCCTTGAACCTCGGGGATTTATATATGAACTTTCTCAAGGACTATCCGAAAGCCGAAACATACTACAAAATAGCGCTCGCCATACGACCAGATAATATTCAGACCTACAACAACCTGTTTATGTTGTACAAATACCTCTATAAAACCAATACGTCGGCAGCCGCGGATATGCAGGCGGAGGCATTGAAAAAGTTTCCGGACCAGGCTGCCTATATCAAATCGTGGCAATAATCTATGCGGATTAAACATCCTGAGCTGTGGGTTTTGGGAGGAATTCTTGTCGTTGCCGTAGGCGTCGGGGTGTATCTTCACTTCGGAAATACACAAAATGCGCAAAAGGCATCCCAAGGCGATGTAACGGGTTCCGATAATTATTCGCTGAATTCCGATAAGCTGAAGGCGCTTGGTGCCGGCATTCCTGATTTGAAAAGGGAAGTGCAGTTTGGACAAAATGTATCCGCAAGTTCGCGCACCGACCTTCAAAACAAAATTGATGTTGTGCGTTCGAATCTTTCAAAGGATGCGAACCGCGCGGATGATTGGCTTACGCTCGCCATTCTGTATCACGGCGCAAATGATTTTGACGGTGCGCGCGACGTGTGGGAGTTTCTTTTGAAAGTGCTTGATGCGCCGAAATCCGCTGTCGTATATGACAACCTCGGCAAGCTCTACAAGTATGATTTGAAAGATTTTCCGAAGTCGGAAATGTATTTCAAGGCTTCAATTGAAGCGAACCCGAATTCACTGACGCCGTACACGGAACTGGCGGAACTCTATCGCTACCTCTACAAAACCGACACAACGCTCACGGTTGATATTTTGAATCAGGCAGCTCTCAAGTTTCCGAATGAAACCGACCCGTATGTGATTTTAGCCGAGTATTACCGGGATAAAGGCCAGAATGATGCTGCGCGCGCTGCGTATGCCAAAGCAATTGCGCGCGCGCATGCACTCGGGAAGATTGACTTAGAGAACGCAATTCGTCATGATATGGACAGCGTTCCTCAATAATTCATGAAAAAGCTATTCACCCCGGATTTCTTTAAATTCCTCCTCGGGTTCGCGGTGATTATCGTGCTCAGCTTCTTTGTTCTTTCGTTTGCCCAGCACGTATAAGAGAGGTTGCCCGTCGTTGCTCCTCGTGTTATTCTCCTCTCAGCACGACTGGAGACAGTGGGTCCCCGAAAGGGGTTAATACCGAAAGGTTCCTGCCGAAGTCGAGAAAAGGTTAAGGTCGAATCCTTTACCCAGCCCGTGCCACACGGGTTTTCTTTATTTAAAAGGGAACCCACAAAAAATATATGGCAGTTACAAAAGCCAAAAAAGAAACATTATTGAAGGCGGCAAGCGAAGCGCTTTCAAAAACCGTATCCGTGGTATTCGTCGGGTTCAAGGGCCTTACGGTCGCTGAAGTCAACGAAGTCCGAAGCGCGCTCAAAAAAGAGGGCGTGAAGTATACGGTTATTAAGAAAACCTTGCTTAAAAAAGCGCTTACTGAAAAAGGCGTTTCAGGAGATATGCCTGAACTCCCGGGCGAAGTGGCGTTTGCGTATCTGAAGGAGGGGGATGACATCACCTCACCGGCGCGCTCTGTGCAGGGCTTTATGAAGAAATTGGCGGGGAAAATTGCGCTCCTGGGGGGCGTTTTGGAGGGGAAATTCCTCTCGGAAGCGGAAACCAAGGTTATCGCAACAATTCCTCCGATGCCGGTTCTTCAGGGTATGTTCGCGAACGTCATCAATTCGCCGATACAGCGTTTTGCGATAGCAATGAGCGAAGTTGCAAAGACAAAGACCGCGTAATTATTTATTCAATCTACATATGGATCAAAATCAAATTATCGAGGCAGTAGAAAAAATGACCGTGCTTGAACTCAACACGCTCGTTAAAGCGATTGAGGAGAAGTGGGGCGTTTCTGCAACTGCAGTTGCTGCAGGACCTGCAGTAGCTGCGGAAGCGGCGGAAGAGAAATCTTCGTACAACGTAAAACTTGTTTCGGGCGGCGAACAGAAAATCGCAGTCATCAAGGTTGTCAAAGAAGCTTTGGCGCTTGGTCTCAAGGAAGCAAAGGATTTGGTGGACGCAGCTCCTTCCATGCTGAAAGAAGGCATGAAGAAGGAAGACGCAGAAGCCTTGAAAAAGAAAGTCGAGGAAGCAGGCGGGAAAGTCGAATTGGCTTAATCTCGTTTCCAAAGCACCCCGCAGTTGCGGGGCGCGAATGAAACAAAAACAGCACCTGCGTGCTGTTTTTGTTTGCATAAGCGGACCGGAGCCATGCCGCAAGGCAGGCGAGGTGGGGCCGCGAGCGCTCAGGTCTTTCAAAGAACCAAGCGACTTGTGGCTTTTTTGGTGAGGCATTGGACAGCCAGGCCTTTTTATTACCATTCGCATAATCCACACTTGCTAAAACTGCGTGCAGGTTCACAATGACTGAGATGTTCAAAGAGCTCTCCCGAATCTTCGCTTCTCCCGCCCGGCTCAAAGTTCTTAAATTTTTCGCACTCCAATCCGGCGTACGGATTTCAGCAGCAGTCGCGGCAGTGCAACTGGGCATGTCGCGCGCAAAAGTTGAAACTGAGCTTCGCGCACTTTCAAAAATCGGAATCTTGCAGCGGCGCGGGCAGGGGAAGAAAGTTACGTATATGTTCCCCGGCACGCATCCGTACTCGGAAGCGATACGCGCATTTTTGGAAGCAACAACCGTGCCCGATGATAAAACAATTGTGAACGCATTCCGCGGAGTCACCGGCGTGACGCTTATTGCGGCGACCGGTATTTTAATGAAAGACACGCGCCCGTCCTTGGATTTACTGGTAATTACCCGCCGACCGAAAAATCCCGCAATTGCAAAGGCGGTCCGAAAAATAGAAACCGATACGGCGCTTTCTCTGCGGTATGCGGTTCTTGAAGTGGGGGAGTATAAAAATCGTCTTGAAACCAGGGATAGGCTCTTGAGGGACGTTTTTGACTACTCGCACAGGGTAATACTGGGTCGCTCGT
>CAZPUX010000026.1:0-7122 GCA_964589865.1 uncultured Candidatus Saccharibacteria bacterium
CGGGCGAGCGCCGATAGCGAGGAGGCAAAGTGCGACGGTTCTTGCTTTTTCGTGTAGCATAGGCGTCTTTTCTCGATTAAATATTATAGCACCTATTTTACTTTTTGTCAATTACTTTTTCTTATATTTTTTCTCAAAAAATGTCTATTTTAAAAGCGCAAAAAAGTCGCAGACGTGGTAAAATAGAGAGAGCCACAGGGCATCTTTTTCTTTTTACCAGCTAGCGAGAGAGGGAACTAAAGCTTGTTTTAGTTCCGAACGAGTGACGCTGGTATCGTAATTTTTAAGATACACATGCCGAAAGCTTCAAAAGAACCCAAGAAAAAACAGAAGGAATCAACGGGGTACAGCGCAGAATCGATTACCGTCCTTGAAGGACTGGAACCGGTACGGAAACGTCCCGGGATGTATATCGGCACAACCGGTGTTGAAGGTTTGCACCATTTGATTTGGGAAGTGTTCGATAACGGACGCGACGAAGCGATGGGCGGACACGCGAATGATATTGAAGTAACCTTGTTGCCGAATAATTATGTACGCTGTGCCGACAACGGCCGCGGCATTCCTATCGACATTCACAAACAGACGAAAGTATCTGCACTCGAAACTATTATGACCACGCTTCACGCCGGCGGAAAATTCGGCGGAGACGGATACAAAGTGTCGGGAGGCTTGCACGGCGTGGGCGTATCAGTGGTGAACGCACTTTCCGTAAATACAAAAGCAGAAGTGCATCGCGACGGAGGATATTACATACAGGAGTATGTTCGCGGAAAGCAGAAAGCAAAAGTAAAGAAAGTAGGCAATTCCGACTGGCGGGGAACCGTTATTACCTTCGAAGCCGACGGGCAAATTTTCCCCGAGATAAAATACGACTTTAATAAAATCGTCTCTCATTTGCGCCAGCAGGCATATTTAGTGAAAGGGGTGCGCATTTCGATTATTGACGCCCGGGAATACCCCGGGAAAATCGACTTGGCTGATGTCCGTTATTTTAGAGATTTGGAACTTTTGGTCCCGTCGCAGACATTTTATTTCGAGGGCGGTTTGAAGTCCTTGGTGACGTTTAATAACCGTTTTCAGAAACCGGTTCACGACACGGTGTTTTATATTGAAAAAGAAGCAGAGGGTGTGCAGGTGGAAGTTGCGCTTCAGTACGTTGATGATATTTCTTCCCGCATTACCGCATTTGCAAACAACACCTACAACTCTGAGGGCGGTACGCACATCACCGGATTTAAAACCGCGCTCACCAGGACGCTGAATAATTACTCAAAGAAAAACGGAGGAGGTAAGGAAGAAGACAATTTCACGGGCGACGATGTCCTTGAAGGATTGACCGCAATCGTTTCGGTGAAGCTTCGCGAAATTCAATTTGAAGGGCAGACTAAATCAAAACTAGGTTCGGTTGAGGCACAGGGAGCGGTAAACACTGTATTTTCCGAAGCGTTTGCTGATTTCTTAGGCGAGCACCCGGATGAAGCCCGCTCAATCTTAGGCAAGGCAACCTTGGCAATGAAGGCAAGAAAAGCCGCAAAGGCCGCTAAAGATTCAGTGCTTCGAAAGGGTGCTTTAGACGGAATGACTCTTCCGGGCAAGCTTGCGGATTGTCAGACAAAAGATGCTTCGGAAGCTGAAATATTCATCGTGGAAGGAGATTCGGCAGGAGGCTCAAGCAAGCAGGGCAGGGACCGCCGTACGCAGGCGATATTGCCGCTTCGAGGAAAAATCCTGAACGTTGAACGCGCGCGTCTGGATAAGATGCTTGCATCGAATGAAATTAAAAACCTGGTGATTGCAATGGGAACGGCGATAGGGGATTTGTTTGATATATCAAAACTCCGCTACCACAAAATAATTATCGCAACCGACGCCGACGTTGACGGTGCGCACATCAGAACGCTTTTGCTCACACTGTTCTATCGGTATTTCAAGGGAGTTATCGAAGGAGGATTCCTGTACATTGCACAACCACCACTGTATAAAATCAAAAAAGGAAAAGAAGTGTTCTATGCATACAATGATGCTGAAAAGGAAAAAATAGTCGGCAAGGATGCCCCTTTAATCGAAGAAGTGAATGAGGTTTCAGGCGAAGCTGAAACCGAGGAAGAAGAAACTGACGAGAAAGAAGGGAAGGCAAAGAAAGCGAAAATCGCTATCCAGCGCTACAAAGGCTTGGGCGAAATGAACCCCGAAGAATTGTGGGAGACCACGATGGACCCGGTACGCCGTGTGTTGAAGCAGGTAAAGATTGAAGATGCGCAAGACGCAGACAGGGTATTCGATATCTTGATGGGAACGGACGTACCTGCTCGTAAAAGTTTTATACAAAGCAACGCAAAGTCCGCGACATTGGACGTATAAAAAAACCGGCAATTGCCGGTTTTTTTATTTTTGCTTGAAGCCCGCTACCTGTCGGGTTTCTTATTTAACCGTGTGGATGGTGTAGTGAGCGATGTTGTTGTTCTTGTCTCTTTCGTTGAAACGGCCTGACGGGTCAATGTTGACCGTGAACACTCCGTCCGGCTGGTCAGGATTGAAGCTGTCGAAGCCGATGGTGAATTCAATGCGGTCGCCCGGAGCCAATTCCTTCTGCATCGGGGAAGAGAAGATGCTTGAAGGGATGGTCGGCAATACCGCGTTGAAGTCAAACTGAGGCGACGTCTTGGTGCCGATGTTTTGCACTGAGAAGCGTATTGCGATTCTCTGAGAACGGCTCGGGGTGCTTGAAGCGGTGAATGCGCCGGTCGTTTTATCGACGGTACCGACTTCAATAAAGTTCGCCGCCAAATCGACGTAGCCGTTCGGGTCAGAAGCTGCAGGTCCGGTAGTCGTCGTGATGGGGTACGTTTGGGACGTAGGCGTTCCCGGGTTGTTATGAGGGGTCGTGGTAACTGGAGTTGTCGGTTTTGCCGGAGTTGAGGGCGTTGAAGGGACAGTGGTGGTTGCGGTTGTTGAAGGGCTAGTACCGAGGTTTTCGTTTGAAATCGTAAAGGTCGTTTTACCCGTCACCGTTGCTTTATTTGCGCCGTTCGGGGTGAAATCAATGAACACCGTAACATCTGCATAACGGTTTTTCTCCGAAATCGCAGTCAAAGTAATCGAGTTGTTGGTGTTGAGGAAGTTAAACGGAACATTGCAGAAAACAGTGTCATTATTGCCGGTAGCCGAGGGGGAAGTGAAGTGAACGCCGTCCGCGCATTCATAACGGAACGTGTAGGAACCGTCGACGCTTTTCTTTGCATGAGTCCACGTCATGACAAAAGATTCTCCGCTGTTTACATCAAGCGTTGGTGCAGAGAGGGAAATGGTTTCTCCTGCAGGAACGAATATAGAGGTAAGAGAAACAATCGCTGCGGCGATGTTTGAAAGCGTACCGGGTACTGCGCGTGCAACTTGCACCGAGCCCCACATGCCGATTCCTAATACTGCGATAAATCCTAATATTGCAAAAAGGCGGGTTGCGCCTTGACCGAGGCCCTTGGGGCTCGTCTTTGGTATGTTTTCCATATAGCGATGTATATCATGGAAAAAATCAATTGTCAAGCATCTCTGTACATACTGATTTTTGGTGTTCCCGTGCGCCCGAAACTCCGTTCCTTGACAAAAGCATTTCTATGATGTAAGCTATTTTTTAGAAACTGTCTGGAACGAAGCCACCACGGAGCCGCTCCGAGAGTTTCGGACAGTTAGTTTCTTCAAAAAACATGGGTGGAAATCGAACACGAATACCTTTGGAACACGTCACCGAGAAACCTTGGCAGTTTCTTGTGCTGTTTCTTGTCGTCTTCTTTCTCATCTCGGTCTTTCTTTTTGCAATCGACTTCTATCCGGAGCCGAAAAAAGAAACCGCGCCGGATGAGAATCAGAAATCGCAAGTTGCAGCGCCGGCATCAGCTGCGGTAACCTATCCGGTCGAGGAACCCGTTCGCGTCGTCATCAAATCAATCGGTGTCGATACGAAAGTGGTAAATCCGTCGTCAACCGACGCCGAAGTCCTCGACAACGCCCTCCTTACGGGAGCGGCACGGTATCCGCAGTCGGCGCTTCTCGGGGAAAATGCAGGTGTCTATATATTCGGACACCAAAGCTATCTTCCGGTCGTCCATAACCAGGCCTTTAAAGCCTTCAACGGACTTCAGAAGCTTACGGCAGGCGAAGAGATAGAAGTGTATTCATCGACAGCGAAGTACGTCTATAAGGTGACCGCCGTTGAACACGTCTCGGCGGACAACGCTCTTATCGATTTCACGACCCCAGGCTCACTTACACTTTCAACCTGCGACTCGTTCGGCAAAAAGACTGACAGAAACGTCGTCAAAGCCGAATTAGTCTCTAGAGAAACAATTACTCAAACAAACAGTTAAAAATTTTAAATAAATAAACCAGCACTTATGTCACTCGATAAAAAATTCAGAGATATAGCCTTGAGAATCGGAGCCACAGCGACGATTTTTGCTGGTCCCATGGCCCCTAGGGCGTTTGCTCAGGATGTTCGTCCCACGACTACGGAATCATCCGCAGGTATTGCTGATTATTCCCGCCCGGAAGACGCTACGACACCTTCAATGCGAGTGACTCATTTCGGCCAGGGACGTTTTGCTCCGAATGCAGCTGAGTCCGTAGTTCATATTCAAGACGCATTGGATACGTTCGTTCAGCATGAAGGAGTAAACCTTACGGCCGCGCAACGCTTGGAGATTGCGCGAGTGGTTGCCCAGGCCCCGAATTTCAGCCAGTTTCCAATTCGCGGCGCAAACCCGAATTTCATAGCACCTGAAGAAGTCGCAGACGGCCAGGTCGGTCGACGCAATGGCCAAGTCGTATATGAAGGAGACGGCGCTCAGAACATCAGAATTGATATGCCTGAAGTTGCCAACGCATTGAGTGAGACCGGGCGCGTCAGCGTTCCTGCAGACAGGTTCGTTATCCCACTCACGATTCCGGGACGTGGTGATGTGTACCTTGTTATGACTCGCGCCGAAGATTGCGACAACTGGATTTTTAAAATTCTTAATCATCCCGCCCAGGTGCCGGTAGCTGTTGAAAGCCCGTGTATGGATTTCATCATTGACGATTTGCCGGCGGGAACTGAAGTTACGCGTTTTGAAGTTGTTGTAACCAAGGACGGCGGTCAGATGAGCGAGCAGGATAGACAAAATGTCCGCACATGCCTTCGCGAAAGCGAAGACTTGGGCAACGTAATTAGCCGCAACTGTGATAACTGCATGACGCCTCAACAGCGAGAAGAATTCGACAGAAATCTTCAGGCCACCCTCCGCGCGCACCTGCCTTCAGGCGTCGGTCTCCGTTATGATGACGGCTTCAGCATCAGCAAATCGCGCGTGGACCAGAACAACGAGTTGCACCTCCGCATTCCGCGTCAGGATAATCCGGCAAACGGAGACAACAGTCTCCTGAATGAAGTCTTGTGCTTCTCAGTCAAAGGCGCTAATGGTCAGGTAGAGTACCGCTCGCACGCGTTTGTCGTTGAAGACAACAACACTCGCGGTAAACAGATTGAACGGAATCGCGCTCAGGACCTTCCTATTGAATGGTTTGATGCTTCAGGTCGCCGGGTTGATTTACAAAGAAATGGTGCTTTCCGTTTGCGCCGTTAAATAATTCAGCCTACAACCCACCTATGAAACAAATTCTTAAAAGAATCACCAACAAAAAAGTCGCGCCGTGGATTGTGCTCGGACTTTTTGTGGTTGTCGTTTTGGTGTGCAGCTTTTCTTTTGCTGCCGCTCCAACGACTGCACACGCGTACTACAGCGGCGACTTTTTCTGCTGTGGTGGCATTAACGTTCAGCTTGATGGAGGTGGAGGCGGAGGAGGCGGCGGAGGAGGCGGTGGAGACGGCGGAGGTGGCGGCTGCGGTTCAGACTGCGTAGTCTTCAATCCAGAACCTTTTTGTACAATCACAGCAAATCCGAATCCCGTTCAAAGCGGCGGAGCAGTTACGCTTTCCTGGACCTCCCAGTATGCAACTTCAGTTTCAATAGATAACGGCGTAGGTGCCGTGAGCCCGCCCGCGGGCGGTTCCGTTGTGGTGCATCCTACGCAGACAACGACGTATACAATGACCACAAACCACGCTACCTACGGCAGTGCAAACTGCCAGGTAACGGTTACTGTTCCTCCTCCGACAACCGGCTGTATCCAGGTGTTGAAGGAAACCTACGACACGAACGGAAATATTCTTACTCCGGTCGCGCAATTTACGTTTACCTTGGACGGGGGAGCAACAACCACGAACAACGCTACCGGCAATGCGATTTTCAATAATGTTTCCGCCGGAGCGCACATTGTCACCGAGGGCGTTCCGCCTACGTGGACCCAGCTTTCGGTAACGCCCGCATTCGGAGCTGTTATCGTTTCTCCCGGTCCGGTGTGTGCCGCTGTTGTGTTCAAAAACAGACAGGTAATCACTACGCCTCCGCCGACCTGTACGCTGGAAACCGATAAGGATGCGATTAATCCGAATGAACCGGTTACCGTAACCTGGCACTCGGAGAATACGACGACTGGCACTTGGGTTCCGGGTGGCGACAACGCAGGGACAGACGGAAACGCCACGTTCACCAATATTACTTCGGACTACGACTTCAGAATAGATTTCACAGGTCCGGGCGGCACGGTCAGCTGTCATAAAACCGTTATCGTACATCCGCCGAGACAATGCGGCGTTGATATTGCGCTTGCGCTCGACGTTTCTCGCTCGATTGATTCGGGCGAATTGAGCACGATGAAAACAGCAGTTGATTCTTTCGTCAACAGCTTTTCTCCGAACGCTGATTTTTCTCTGACCTCATTCTTCAAAACAGCCGCAGTAAATCTTTCTTTCACAGCAAACCATACAGCGGTAACCGGCGCCGTTAACGCGCTTGCTATCGGCAATCAAAACGGAACCAACTTTGAGGATGCGCTTATTAAAGCAAACTCAACGTTTGACCCCCGTCCTTCAGCACCGAACGTTATCGTTCTTGTGTCCGACGGCAATCCGAACGTATGGGGCCCGAACGGCTCAAACGGCACCGGTGGTTCATTCTCGCAGGCTGCGCTTAACGCCGCGCTCGTACAGGCAAGTGCAATCAAGGCGTCCGGAACGCGTATCAT
>CAZPUX010000027.1:0-6865 GCA_964589865.1 uncultured Candidatus Saccharibacteria bacterium
TCGCACCAACCCATCGTTATGTTCCCCCGAAATCGAACCCTTATACGAAAGCACCAAATCGTATACTTTGTGTGAAAGCTCATCCAAAATTTTCCTCGCATCGGTACGTTTGGGGTCTATAAGAGGGATGATATGGAAATTGCCGTCGCCCACGTGGCCTGCAACCGTATAGGTTAAATCGTAATGAGAAAGTATTTCGGTAAGCTTGGGCAGAAATTCGGGCAACGTTTTCGGCGGAACGACGAAATCATCGATAAACGGCGCGGTGCGCATGTTGCGGATTTTTTTTCGAAGCAGGTTAAAACTCTCCCGCCGAATGACCCAGTATTTTCTCGAGGCGCGTTCGTCTTTTGCAACATGAACACCTTCATGCACCGAGAGTTTTTTAATATCTTCGGCGAGCGCAGTTGCTTTTGACAGCGCTTCTTCCTGGGTGTCGCCTTTGAATTCCACCATCAATACCAGTTTGGGAATTCCGCCGGTTGCGAGCATCCACAATTCGGGCAAAAAAGAAAAACCTAACGAAATGATTCCGGCTTTCATTTGTGCGGCAAATTCCGGAAAATACTTTACGGCCAAAGAAAACGTGTGGTCATCGTAAGACTCAAAACTGTCGGGTGCATGCTTCAAAACTTCCGGCACCACGACGCCCAAATCGTTCAAGTCTTTCAAAAACAAAACAGTCATCGAAGAAAACGGCTTCGGATGAACCAGCGCATAGCGAATCTTGGTGATAATTCCCAAGGTTCCCTGCGAACCCGCAAAAAGACGCGCGAGGTTGAGCGTATGTTCCCCGTCTCCGATATCCCACAATGCGTAGCCCGAAGAATTTTTCTCGACGTGTGGGGTTGCTTGTGCAACCACCTCTTTATTTTCTTTCAGAATCTTCGCGACCCCTCTATACAAACCGCCGAGAAACGTTTTTTCTTGAAGTTTCTCTTTGAGCGCTCCGCCCTCCAGTTTTTTTAGGGTGGCTGTTTCACCGTTTGAAAGCACAACTTCCAACTCCAGAACATACCTCGCGGTCTTCCCGTACTTTAGATTCTTTTCTCCGCCCGAATTATTTGCCGCCATACCGCCCACTGTGCAGATTTCACGGCTTGCGGTGTAACTTGGCAATTCCAGATTTTTCTTTTTTGTTTCTGTATCAAAATCCCTGAAATACATCCCGGGTTCCACCACGGCAAAATCGGCGCCGAGCTCAATCAGATGATTCAAATGTGCCGTGGTATCAAGAATAATCGAATCCCCCAAGGGACCCCCGGACATATCGGTGCCGGCGGCACGCGCCGTTACCGATATATACTCGCCTGCCTGCTTTTTTTCGGACGCATATTTCACGACCGCAGATACGTCATCCGCGTTCTTCGGGCGCACAATCACTTTCGGCACTACCCGGTACAAACTCGCGTCCCGGCTTGCCTTTTCAAGTGTTTCTGCGGATGCGTCTACTTCTCCTTTCACAATCCGTTTCAGGTCGTCCGTAATCATATATAGGAACATAGTACAATAGTCCCTATGAGTAATTTTGATTTTGTAGCCATCGGAGACACAGTGGTTGATGACTTTATCAAGCTCAAAGACGCCAAGGTAACGTGCGACATCAACGAAGAAAATTGCACTATTACGATGCGCTTCGGCGATAAGGTTCCCTTTGAGGAACACTACGTCGTCTATGGCGTCGGTAATTCAGCAAATGCCGCCGTTTCTGCGGCACGATTGGGTCTGAAAACCGCGCTTCTTTCAAATGTGGGCGACGATGAGAACGGCAAGAAAATATTGGAGCATTTCAAAAAGGAAAAAATAGAAACAAAATGGGTAAAGAAAAACAGGGGCTTGCCGACGAATTATCACTATGTGCTGTGGTATGGCGTTGACCGAACGATTCTCGTAAAGCACCAGCACTACGCATACGAATTCCCCAAAAACCTCCCCGAACCAAAGATGCTCTACCTCTCCTCTTTAGGAGAAGGAACGGAAGGCTACCACGATGACATCGCCGCATACGCCGAAGCGCACCCGAGGATGGTGCTCGCGTTCCAGCCGGGCACATTCCAGATGAAAATGGGTACGGAGCGTCTGAAGAAAGTCTACGCCCGCACGAATCTGCTGTTTTTAAACAAAGAAGAGGCGCAGCGCGTCTTGAACAGCAAAGAAGAAAGCGAGGAGACCTTAGCACGCGCGCTTTCGGCGCTCGGTCCGAAAACCGTAGTGGTAACCGACGGCCCAAAAGGCGTTAACGGTCTCGAGAATGGGAATTTCTTCCACGTGCCTATGTTTCCTGACCCCAAACCTCCGTTTCAGAGAACGGGCGCGGGCGATGCGCTTGCATCAACCACCGCCGCGTATCTCACGATGGGTATGAACCTCAAGGACGCTTTGATACGCGGAACGGTTAATTCCGCCTACGTCGTGCAGGGCATCGGCGCACAAGTAGGACTTCTGAAGAAGGATGAGCTTGAAGCGATTCTTAAAAAGAATCAAACGTGATTTCCTGATTCATCAAGGTGGGAGTGCTCGTTCAAGGTCAGTAAGTGCCATGCACCGTCTTTTTCCTCATTCTTTTCAATAACAGTGATGCCGGTGTTGCTGATATAGATGTGATTTCGAATCAGGTTGAATGTTTCAGGCGTCAATTCTTCCCCCATTAAAACGACCGCAACCAAAATGTGAATAAAGCGGTGGTGCGTCACCACAACTGTGTTTTCAAAACCGGTTTTTTCAATATGTTCGAGTACCGTCTGCGCCCGCTTCACGTATTCGTTATATGTTTCTTCATCCGAATAGCGCGCCTTAGGGCTGAATGAATGGTTTTTAAGCCATGAAAAAATCTTTTTTGATTTTGGGTCATCAACCGGTTTTCCCACCACCTCGGACGGCAATTTTATTTCTGTAAGATATTCCGACACCTGGACCAACAAGCCCTTGCCCAGCGCCGAAATAATGTCAGCCGTCTGTTTTGCGCGCGGATACGAGCTTGAAAAAATTGAGTCTATCTTCAGTGAAGATAATTTTGACGCCGCTGCACGCGCTTCCTGAATGCCGTCATCAGACAAGTACCCCTGGCTCGACTGCCGGATTTTCTCGGCATTCGATTCAGTTTCCCCGTGCCGGACGACGTAAATTCTCATCCTGTTGTGAAGTTTCGGCTAGTAAATTCTAGGGACACATTCTTTTTATAAGTATGAGCTTGGGGGCAAAAGTTATCTTTGGGGTTGAATTTACGCCACGAAGCGGCAAGCCGAAACTCTACAACGGGACTCATTATTTTTTCAAAACTTTTTCAACGGCCGCGGTAATTCCCGGCGCATCAAGGTTGAAGAATTTCACCAATTCGTCAGGTTCCCCTGATTGTCCGAATACATTCAAAAGTCCCACGCGAACCATCGGCACCGGACATTCTTCGCCCAACAGTTCTGCGATGGCTCCGCCAAATCCCCCGTTTACCTGGTGCTCCTCAACCGTTACGACGCGGCCCGCCTTTTTTGCCGCATCGACAATCGCTTCCTTATCTAAGGGCTTTACCGTGTGTACATCAAGAACAATCGAACCGATTCCTTTCTCCTCCAACCCTTTTGCCGCCATCAACGCCTGGTACAACAAGGAGCCGGTTACCATAATGGCGACCTTGGGTTCCTTTGATTCCCAAATCTTCAATGCCTTGCCTATCTCGAAGGGCGTTTCAGGAGTTGTTAAGACCGGTTCATTTGCACGGCCGAAGCGGATATATGTCGGTTTGCCATTTTTCGCGGCCGCCATGATTGCCTTTTTCCCTTCTTCCGCATCCGACGGCACAATCACAACCATATTCGGAAGCGCGCGCATCATTGCAATATCTTCAAGCATCTGGTGCGTTGCGCCGTCAGGACCCGTTTGAATGCCAGCATGCATACCGCAGACTTTTACCGGCACATCATTGAGCGCAATTGTGGTGCGAATTTGTTCGTAGTTTCTTCCCGGAGAAAATGCTGCGTACGAAGCGATAAACGGAATCTTTCCGGCGTGCGCCATGCCGGAGGCAACCGTCGCCAGGTTTTGCTCGGCAACCCCGACTTCAATAAATCTGTCGGGGAATGCTTTTTGAAACCACGAAGCACGGGTTGAATCGCCTAAATCCGCGGAAAGTACCACGACGTTCGGGTCCAACTTTCCCGCCTCTACGGTGCCGTTACCCAATCCATCACGAGTCGGTTTTTTCTCGAATTTTCCTTCGAAAATTCCGTCTACCAGTTTCGCATCCGGGTTAAGCATACGTATTTTTTAACGACAAAATGTTAAGTCCCGAGAAATCATCCGGTTTTTTTTCCGCTTCAATATCGTGAAGTACCAGATGTGCTTCAATGGCAACGCCGACGATGACCGACGTCACGTGCCCGCCGAATGCCTTGTTTGAGCGGTCCGAAAGAGTCGCATGCATGTGGATTTTCGGTTTCCCTTCAACTAATGCGACATTGCCGGTCATGTTTAAAAGTTCCAGAAGCTCATCATTTTTCGTAAGTACGAATTTCATAGAGTCGCCGTCGAGGTATCCGAAGGTAATACCCTTCACCGCCCCGATACCGTATAAAGCCGCCGCGTGGATTTTATTCTCCTCGCAAAATCGAGGCAGGACTTCAAGGACGTCTTCACCTCTCATGAAGCGGAGCATGTAGCCTGTTCGCGTTTTTTCGTACATCATATTATTTTATTCCGGCAGATTCGCGGATTTGCTTGATGAACGACTCTTCCTGCTCAGGTTTCGGGGCCGCGCCGTGCCATTTGTAATTTCCTTCTATTTCTTTCACTCCTTTGCCCATAATCGTGCGCGCCAGTATCACTGTCGGTTTTTCTTTCACCAACTTTGCCGTTTCGCATGCCGCAACTATTTCTTCCATATTATGGGCATCGATTTCAATGACATGCCAGTTGAATGCTTTGTATTTATCGGCCAATGGCTCCAGGGGCATTATGTCTTCGGTGTCGCCTTCAATCTGAATATTGTTTCTGTCCATAATCACCGTGAGGTTCGAAAGACGGTGCTTGCCCGCAAACATCACACCCTCCCATGTATTCCCTTCCTGCTGCTCGCCGTCTGATACAAGGCAGTACACATGATTGGTTTTTTTATCCATCCTAAGGGCGTAAGCGATTCCCGCAGCTTCGGATGTTCCTGAGCCAAGTGGGCCTGAAGTGGTTTCAACGCCCGGCAACATGTCGCGCTCCGGGTGTCCTTGGAGGCGGCTTCCTAATTTTCTAAGTGTCAGACATTCTTCAATCGGGAAATAACCGGCGTGTGCCATTGCCGCGTACCGGACGGGAGTGATGTGGCCGTTAGAAAGGACGATGTAATCACGTTCGGGCCAGTCGGGATTTTTGGGGTCGCATTTTGCTATATGAAAATAGAGTGCAGTGAATATATCTGCCATTCCTAACGAACCGCCCGTGTGGCCGGATTTTGCCTGTACCAATGAATGGATTATCGTCTCGCGTACCTCACGCGCTTTTTCTTCAAGAACTTTGATTTGTTCCTCTGTAATGTGAGCCATTCCCCCCGATTATACCCCGCGCGCCAAAGAAAGCAGATGTTCATACATAGCCTTCGGGTCATCGGCTTTTGCGATAGCGGAACCTGCAGTAAAGGAAGAGACGCCCGCTTTTCGCAGAGCCTCTATGTTTTTTTCCGAAACTCCTCCGTCTACCGCTATCGGCATATCCGGGTATTTGGCGTGGAAATCCGCAACTCGAGCGATTGAAGATTCATCAAACGGTATGCCTTGAGTGCCGATTCTCGGAATCGTCATCAGACGTACATAATCGCAGACGGAAAAGTAGGGGTCCGCGTCTTCAAACGGGGTCTGAAGTAGTAGCGCCACAGCTACTTGCTCGGCGCCTTCGTCTTTCCATTGTTTCAATATTGAAAGTCCTTCTTCAACTGATTTAAAGGCTTCAACGTGCCCCTCCAGTGTCCGCGCGCCCGCCTCGATAAATTGCAACCCGAGGGGCAGTGGGTCCACGACCATTAAATGTGCTTTGTAGTGAATCTGCTCGCGGTCAGGCAAGACTTCTCCTGCGCTCGGCATCCACGTAACGTTTGGCGCAAATTTTCCGTCGGCAGCGTCAACGTGAAGTGCTGTCATGAAACTCTTGAATTTTTCGCAAAGCTCCGCTATTTCGTGAAGCGATTCCGGAACAAGTGTAGGAATAATTTCAACGTCCGTCATGCGCCTTCGTCTACCTGTTTGTGCCGCAGTTCATGACGCGAGCTTGGCTCATACTTTGCAGAGAGCCATCTTTTTACTGCATCTTTTGCTTCTTCTTCGGTCAGGAATCTCCCCGCTAAAGAAAGTATGTTTGAATTATTGTGTTCACGGGTTGATGTAATCATGTCTAACGCTTTTCCGTCTGCGTCTATTTGGGGTCGTGCCGGTTCTCCGTAATACACCACCGCACGTATTCCTTTGATGCGGTTTGCTGCAAACGCTTCACCTTGGCCCGAACCGCCGATAATAATGCCTCGTGAATTTTGCAAATCTTTCGCCACTTCCCGGGCCCCTGCCTGAATTATCGGCGGATAATTATCCGCCATATCTAACTCGTGTGCGCCCATGTCCACCACTTCGTACCCTAATGACGCCACATATGGTTTGAGTTTTTCCTTCAGCGCAAATCCTCCATGGTCGGCTGCGAACACTACCTTCATAGGTATTTACCGATTTCCTGTACGTGCATGATTAATGAGCCCGTGTAGCCGTATTCGTTGTCGTACCAGGATAGAACTTTTACCAATCGTTTATTCACCACGCGTGTCATTTTCAAATCGGCAATGGCGGCGTGCATGTCGCCTATAATATCGGATGAAACCAGTTCCTCGTCCGATGCGCGGAAA
>CAZPUX010000028.1:0-6862 GCA_964589865.1 uncultured Candidatus Saccharibacteria bacterium
CACTAAAATAGTGTTGGTTGGTTCTTCGACTTCGGTCCAAAAATCAGCTGCGGGAACGCTGGATGACCTCGCCGTCGGCACAAACGTACTCGTTACGGGAACCATGAACGCAGACAAAAGCGTCACTGCGGAATCGGTGCAAATACGGCCCGCAATGATGCCTAAAACCGCCGTTCCCGCACAATAAGTCTTCGCGCTATACTAACCGGATAAAAATTAAAATAAAAAATATTATATGAAAAACACAATAATTATCGTTGTTATCGTCGCGCTTCTCGCCCTCGGCGGCTGGTACTACATGAGCACGCAAAACGCGCCCGCATCAAACGATACGACACAGACAGTTGACCAGGGCGCTTCGTCTCCTGCAACGGGAGCCGACGCAAACGCACTGCCTACTGGTCCCGTCAAAGAATTTACCGTTACGGGAAGCAACTATGCATTCGCACCCGCTACGCTTTCCGTTCAGAAAGGCGACCATGTAAAAATCACGTTCGTAAATTCGGGCGGAATGCATGACTTCGTTATCGACGGATTTAATGTTCGAACGAAAACCGTACAGAGCGGAGCGCAGGATGTTGTGGAATTCGACGCGACCCAATCGGGCACCTTTGAATACTACTGCTCGGTGGGAAACCATCGCGCGATGGGGATGAAAGGGACGCTCACTGTAACGGAATAAGAATAACCACGTCTATTTGTGAATAAAACGCTCGTCGCGATTTTGATTCTTGTACTTGTCGGGTTGGGTGGCTGGTATTACTTCGGTACGCAACCTCCTTCTCAACCCCCGACTGGCGCAACGCAGGAGACAACCAATGTAACGCCCGGAAACGCGGGCACACCGGGGCAAACGGGGACATACACCATGGCCCAAGTTGCCGCACATGCCTCTTCCGCAAGCTGTTACACAGCAATCCGCGGTTCCGTATACAACCTCACAAACTGGATTGGCCAGCACCCTGGAGGCGAAGAGGCAATTCTGAGTATTTGCGGCAGAGACGGTACGGATGCATTCGTGAATCAGCACGGCGGGATGCAGCAGCAGGAATCAATACTCGCAACGTTCAAAATAGGAACGCTCGCGCAATAAAAAACTGCTCGTGTTGACGGGCGCTTGTTTATTGCACCGTTCCCTCCACCGTATCAAAGCGCGACTCAAGCGTCTGAGTTACGGCGACAAGCACTTTGGTCTTTACGTCAGCTCCGGCATCAGCTCCGATAATCGCCTGCGCAATCGCCGAATCCAGCTGGCTTTGAAGTTCGGTTCTGGAAACAAACGTCTGAAGGAAAAAGCGATACCACGGAAACTTCACCTGGATACGTTTTTCGCGCGTATCTAAGTTAGGATTTATGGTGAGTGTAATCGGGTAGGAAAATGGAAATACGGCAAAGAGTCTTCCTTCCGAACGGTATGTCAGCGTCATCGTGTCGAGAGTAAGAATAACTTCTTCGATGGTTTTATTGTCGAGAATTTTTGATGCGGCAACAATCGTAAAATCTTCCCGGGTAAAAAATCTGCTTTGCAATAAATTCGCAAGGGATAATCGCGAAACGTTTCTTGCGGCGAGAGCTTCCCGGGCTTTTTTTGCGGAAATGGTAATCGTCCCCCACTCTCCGGCGCCGTTTGCTCCGGAATTCATTCCGTAAGAAACGGCCTGATGACCGATGAGGCTCGAAAGTATATCCTCAACTGTCGGTCCTCCGGCGCCGTTTGCGCCAGCCCCCGAGTTACCTGAATTGTTCTGACTTCCTACGCTGTCCGGATTCTGATTCTCGCCGTTTCCGCCCCCGGTAACGACGGTTACGGGAATAGTGACGCCGCTTTGGCCTCCTGAGCCGTTTCCCGAAGTATCAGCCCCGCTGCCGCCTGTTCCGTCAGAATTTCCCTGACCCCCGCCCGTGCCGTCGTTCGGGAAACCGGGCCCCGGAATTGAGCCGGGAGCAGGACCTGTGTAGTTAATGTCTACGGAATTTGAGTCATTACTGTACACGGCAGCATGCGCAACTGAAATGAAAAAAAATAACACCAAAAACCCTGCAAATATAAATCTACTCTTCACACAACTACCGTACCACACGAAATTCGGGTCAAAGTTTCAAAAGGAGAAGTAAAAACAGGAGTATCAGGAGCGAACCCATAATTGCAATCCATGCAGAAAATACAGTAGAGCCCCAATTGGCGATTCTGTTTTCTATTTCACGCATGCTTCTTCCTGAGGCAACATACCCGGTGCCGTTCGGACCCGCGAACTTCACCAAGACTACTGCCTGGCGCACCGGGCTTGCGTGTTCCCACGTAAATCGCGTTTCGACTCCCCCTTCCGAGAGGTATGTTTTATGCGGAAGCCACGTCGATGTATCGAAAACTCCGGAAGGAAGTTCCGGCAACGCTCCGTCTAGAAGACCCGAAGAAAAAAGCGGAGTGCCGGATGCGTCGTACACCGCAACCCACGGATGAAGACTGGTGCTCATTTCAACCTTCTCGGCGGGAATAACCGATTCATATGAAACGCCCGCTTCGATTTGCTTTGCCGCGCCTTCCGCAATTTGAATTTGCGGATCGTTCAGGTTCTGCCGGTACGTTTGCTGTCCGCCGATATATACCAGCAAAGACAGCGCAGTCGCCAAAAGCGCGAACGGAAGATACCTTGCAATAAGCCGTATAAGAAATTGCATCATCTATGTAACCGAAGTTCGGCGTATGCGGTTACAGTCATTTACTGTATGACGATTTCGTATGAAACCGATGCCTCGTTCTGAGGCTCGCCCGAAGGATTATCTTTCTTCAGGGTTACCGTCGCAGGGCCTGCGTATCCATTCGAAATCGTAATGCTTGCGGAAAACGGAACAAAGTCGTTTGTCATCCAGTCGCCGTCTGCATGCGCAGGAATCTGTGCCAAGACTGCTCCGTTTGCATCGGTAACAACCACGGGAAACGATGCTTCAAAATACCAAGGTCCGCGGGCTTTACCGGAAACGGTAAATGTTTTCAGAACCGCGGCGTTGGGCGCCGGCGCATCAACCAGGATTGTGTCGCCCGATGCGTTTACGTACGCATACGGAGATGCTGCTGGGTTCAAGCCCGTGCCGGAGCTTGGCTTATTTTCGGTTGGCGCCTGTGCGGTTTCTATATATACGAAATATCCGAGCCCAAACACAACGGCTAAAGCAAGTATGGCGATAAAGATATGTTTCATGCTGTCATTGTCCTCCTTCCAGCAAATACGCGCAACCTGATAAAAAACAGCCCCGTACGGGGCTGTTTTGGGAACGCGTGTAGAAAATTATTTTGGTCCGCCCATGCCTTCGATGTCTTTCAGCATCGCATCCGGGTCTTTCTTCGCCAATTCCTTCATCGCCTCATCAAGTTCTTTGTCGGTATCTGTCGGGGGCGGCATCGGCTGCGTCTCTTCTGGTTCTACATCCATCATGGTGATTGATTAAACGTTAAGGGCTTATTGTCCCACGAAAGTAATGCCTTTGGGAAGAGCGAACATCGATGCGTCAACGGTCCACGCTGAGCAGTTGTAATTGTATTTCTGGTCTATGTTCACGCCCTGCGCTCCGAATTGCGCCGTCGCATCCTTAGTTCCCAAAGTCGTCTTTGCTTTGAATCCCTGCTGTGCGAGCGATGTCCAGACGTAGACAAACCCTCCGTCCTGAATCATGTGGCTATCAACCGTTTGTTTAACTTGTTGAATCTGGCTTGAAAAATCTGAACGCATCTTTCCGCCCGAAATATAGGTTGTTCCTGACGAGGTAAACCCGCTTCCCTGAGCGCCGAACGTGCATTTCCAGTCTCCGCCCCGGCCCAAAAGTTCTGCCAAAGAACCGGTAAACGCTCCGGTCCCGCCAGCGGGTTGCGTAGTATTTTGCGCGCCGGCTTGTATCCCTTGTGCGGTATTTTGCTGATTCGAAGCGGGCTTCGACAAAAAGAAATACGCTCCGCCTAAGATGACGACGGCTGCAACTGCGATGGCAATATATTTGGTTGGCATGAAAATGGCGTTACGTTAATAAATAAAGAATACCACGGACGCTACAGTTCTAGTTTCTTCGCGGGTGCCATAACCGATTGCGGGTTCCGTTTCCATTCGTCGTTCACATCTGCATAGAGTTCAAGCTCGTTGCCGTCGGGGTCAAGAATATACAGGGAATGCGTAACGTGATGGTCCGACATACCGACTACTCTGACACCGCTTGTTTTCAGAGATTCATACGCTTCTTTCAATTCCGCATCCGTATCGCCGATTTTAAACCCGATGTGATAGAGGCCCGGTTCGGCAAATTTCTGCCGGGGAACGCCTCCCACCTCTATAAGCAAAAGTTCGTGATGTGTGCGCCCGGAAGAAAACGCCGCAACGTTCGCCTCGCGGGCTATTTCCCGAAACCCCAGCGTGTTTTTATAAAAATCCGCCGAACGCGCAAGATTGGTTACGTACAAAACAACGTGCCCCAGCTCTTTTATTTCCATGAATTTGCCCGCGCAAATCTCCGTACAAACAGCATCAGGATGATAAGGAAGGCAAACAAAGAAAACGCCACCAAGGGGAACGTGACGTATCCGAATTCAAACAAAAACCGTTTCGCGCAATCGCCCGCACCGGTTGCCGGACACGGCACTACGTCGGTCCCGCCCATCTGAAGGTAGTGCTGGTAGAGCGCAATTCCGGCGCCGAATACGGAAAGCCAAATTGAATACAGCGCAGCTTTAGAATCCTTGATGAAAAGAGCAACAGCAAACAGCAGGGCCTGCGGGTACATAAAGATTCTTTGGAACCAGCACAGTCCGCATGGGTCAATACCGAAATATTCTGAATAGACCAGGCTCATAACAACCGCAAACAGCGTGGACAAAAGTCCGATAAGAATTCCGTATTTCCCCGCAAGAGTGCCGATAAATTCCGCGAGTGGGTTTTTCGGGAAAAAATATGCGAGGAGAAGCAACACGGTTGCCGCTTCAAGCAGTACGGTGCCTAGTGCGACCCAATAATTCAGCTCGAGTATTTGCATGCGTTTTGGCTACTGCCCGGCGGGCAGGACGCACGTTGATTTGTCCGCAAGCTCCTGAAGCGTTCGCTCACCCGTGAGCCGGCTTCCGTCGGGAAACTGCCACGTCGGGTACGATTCGATTTTGTTGTCGATACATACTTGGGTCTGCGTTTTTCCATCGGGGTTTGAGCATTCAACGTACGGCAAAAGTTTTGCAGATGAGCCGAACATGGCTTTCGTCGCCTGGCAGTGCGGGCACCAAAACGCTCCGAAGAACGTTACTCCCTTATCCTTAAGGCATTGAGCAAATGTATCCAGGGCTCCGGATTGAACGGGAGTTTGTGCGGGTGAACCGAAATACACGACCGCACCGACCGCAAGCGCGAGTACGATAATGCCGCCGATAATAAGAGAGTTATTTTTCATTGCCCCAGTATATCGCAGGCTCTGGGCTCCGAAAAGGTCAGGATTCCACCGGAACGACCGTGTTCGTGAGGCGGGAAACTTGATACATCGCACAGAGAAGCACGGCGCCGGCAATGTACTGCTCCGGGGCAAGCACCGTTCCGCGGAAGTAATCAATGGCGACGGCGGTCAGCGGAAACGCGAGTTCAATGATAGTGGAAACTGATGCGGGGACGGTTTTGAGCCCGCGGTAATAGAGCCAGAGCGCCACAGCTCCGGTTGAAAGCGCAATCGCAACCAAAGTCACTACCTGAATCGGCGTAATCAGAAAAAGCGACGGCGCCGCAGAAAGCCCGAACACCAAGACCAAAGCCATAGGAACGGTGATAAGGAACCTGAGTCCCGTGATGTAGGTGTTTGAGTGTTTCAAAAGCGCGAAGCGTGAAAATGCGGTCGAGGAACCCCAGAAGATTGCCGCGATGAGCGCAAAAAACGCCGCGTACAGGTATTCAGAATTTCCTCCGAAATTCACCACACCCCCCGGGAACGTGACGAAATACCCGGCGACAAGCGCAAGCCCCGCCCACAGAAAATATTTTTTGGTAATGCGTTCTTTCAAAACGAGCGTAGCGGTTGCAAGCGTAAAAATCGGCTGCAATTTCTGAATGAGATACACGACCGTAAACGAAATGAAGCCGGTCTTTAAAAGCGCCGCCGTAAAAAACAGCGTACCGAGGACTCCGGAAAAAAGCGCGACCAGGGCGAGCGCGCCCCATTCCGTTTTTGACAGTTTCTCTTTACCCCAGACACGCACAAGAAACGGCGAGAGAATAATAAGCCCGATGAGGTGTTCGTAAAACACAATCGTAATCGGCGGCAAGCTGTAGAGGGTTGAGCGCAACAGTCCGTCGACCCCCCATAACACGGCTGCAATGAAAATAAATAATGGTCCGTAACTCATAGTGTGTTGTAAGTATTAAAAAATCCCGATTCCTCGGGGTTAGGCATACACGCCGCCGAGATTCTGTTAACGGTACTCCGTGTTACAGAATCCAAGTGTGGTCGCAAGGCGAGCCACCAAAAAGGCATGCTGTTTCCTTCTTTCATCCCGACTGTACGGTCGCTGCAGGAATCACACCTGCTCGTGTTATAGGTTTCCCTAAAACTCGCGGAGTATACCGCCGATTGGGATTTTCACCCGACCCCGAAGGAACTGGCGCATAGTACCATGAGGTGCGTATGACGGATGAAGCAAAAAAGAAGGTATTGAACACCGGCGCCGTGATGCCCAAAATCGGCCTCGGCACATGGAAGTCGAAACCGAACGAGGTTGGGCCTGCCATTGAATATGCACTCACGGAATGCGGCTACCGGCATATCGATTGCGCGGCCGCATACAGCAATGAAAAAGAAATCGGCACCGCGCTTAACGGTATGCTCAAAAACGGAAAAGTGAAGCGAG
>CAZPUX010000029.1:0-6833 GCA_964589865.1 uncultured Candidatus Saccharibacteria bacterium
AATTCGGAAAACTGCCAGAGCCAACGTCCGACTCAATCTTTTCTGTTTTCTCCGAAGAATTTGGGTTCGTGGGCTCTGCCGCCCTGGTTATTGCGTATTTAACATTCGCGCTTCGCGGATTGTGGGTTTCCGCGCGTTCACCCGATTTATTCGGCGGATTAGTGGCGCTCGGTATTGTGATTTTGATAACGAGCGAATCGTATTTGAACATCGCCGCGATGCTCGGGGTGTTTCCGCTTTCGGGCTTGCCCTTAGTGTTTATCAGCCACGGCGGCAGTGCGCTTTTAACGGCACTGGGGAGTGCCGGCATACTGCTCTCGGTTTCGAGGAGCGTACGCACCTAGGCTGGGCTATACTGGATAAAAACATGCGGATTGTCTTTACAGGAGGTGGAACGGGAGGGCACTTTTATCCGATTATCGCTGTCGCGGAGGCTATACAAGATGTCGAAAAAGAGCGGAAACTCTTGGAGCCGGAACTCTTTTTCTTCGGACCGAATGCCTTTGACGAACGGGCGCTCTATGAAAACGGCATCACGTTTGTGCAAACGCCTGCGGGTAAAATGCGGAGATATTTTTCGATACTGAATTTCTTTGACGTATTCCAAACGGGGTGGGGGATAGTGCAAACATTGTTCAGGCTCTATGCGCTGTTTCCGGACGTTGTATTTTCAAAGGGCGGATACGGCAGCGTACCCACGTTAATTGCCGCACGTCTTTTGGGAATTCCGGTCATTGCGCACGATTCCGATGCGGTGCCCGGGAAGGCAACTTTAATGTCTTCATCATTTGCAAAACGAATCGCCATTTCATACGACGAAGCATTTGAATATTTCCCTGAAAAAGTACGCTCAAAAATCGCGCTGACCGGGAACCCCATACGGCGCGAAATTTTAAACGCTACGCGCGAAGGCGCTGCGGAATTTTTGGAACTCGAACCGAACGTACCGGTTTTATTGTTCCTCGGGGGTTCGTTGGGCGCAGAAAGACTCAACAACGTCGTTTTGGAAGCGCTTCCGGAACTCGTCAATCGCTACCAGGTGATACACCAAACCGGGCAAGCTAACTTTGAATCGGTTTCGCAAACCGCAAAAGTGATACTGGAAAAAAACGAACGCCGGTACCGCTACAAACCCTACGGGTACCTGGCGCCCTTGGCGCTCAAAATGTCCGCAGGTGCCGCCGACGTTATCGTTTCCCGCGCAGGTTCGGGTTCCATCGCGGAAATTTCTGCTTGGGGAAAGGCATCGATTTTGGTTCCGATTCCTGAAGAAGTTTCCCGCGACCAGCGCTCAAACGCATTTGCCTACGCGCACGCAGGCGCTACGGTGGTTATGGAGCAAGGCAACCTGACTCCGCACCTGCTGATGTCCGAAATCGACCGCCTGTTCACTAATCCCAAGGCTCGCACCGATTTAGCAGACGCAGCGAAGAAATTTGCGAAAAAAGATGCCGCAAAAACACTCGCAAACGCCGTTGTTGATATGGCACTCGAACACGAAAAATAGATGTTTGACAGGCACTCTCGAAAAGGAGTACTGTAAATAGCATGAAATTAAGACTTGAAAATAGACTCATGGTTGAAGCGTACGCACTGCGGGATGCGAGCGATAGAGAACCCTCTATTGCAAAGAGTTTTTTAAATCGTGTAGTACTTGGATACCGTAAAGGCAGGATGGCCCGTTCTGTAACTGAAGCGATGGAAAAAGAAGAAAAGGGTACCATACAACCGGAAGAAGCGGATGCGGTACATTCGGCACTGCATATCATTCCGCCTCCTGAAAGATACGACGTTACAAATGGTTCTTACCTGCTTCCGGGAGAAAACGTAGGTTACTTCCTGGCCGGAGGATTCCCGGCGAGAAAACGCTTGCGACACTACGCAGATGCCGCTGACGCGAAGGCGGGAAAATATTTCTAGTGGAGGAGTCGGTTTAAAAACTGTACACTGTAGCGAATGAAAGTCGTTACGCGTTTTGCGCCAAGCCCTACCGGGTTCATGCATATCGGCGGAGTCAGAACCGCGCTTTTCGGCTGGCTTTGGGCAAAAAAGAACGGCGGAACATTTATCCTGCGCATAGAGGATACCGACCAAAAGCGTGAAGTTGAGGGTTCCTTGGAACATATTCAGGAATCATTGCGCTGGCTCGGGCTTGAGTGGGAGTACGGCCCGGATAAAAAAAATCCGTTCGGTTCCGCGATTCAATCGGAACGCCTGGACACGTATCGCGAATGTGCTGAAAAACTTTTGAAAAAAGGATTCGCGTACCCGGACCCGTATACGCCGGAAGAATTGCAGGCGTTCCGCGACAAAGCGACCGCCGAGAAACGCCCGTTTTTGTTCCGCGAACATAGGCCCGAAACATTCAGTGCGTGGGACGGAAAAACTCCGCTCCGTTTTAAAGTTCCCGAAATAAAAAGATACAAATGGGTTGACGCGGTTCGCGGAAATTTGGAAGCGGGCGAGGAAGCTTTAGATGATTTTATTCTGCTCAAGGGCGACGGATTCCCGACGTACAACTTCGCGCACATCGTGGATGATTTCCACATGGGCATAACGCACATTTTCCGTGCGGACGAATTTATCGCATCAATGCCGAAATTTCTTTCTTTGTACGAAGCGCTTGAAATTACTCCGCCGGTGTTTGTAACGCTCCCGCCGATTTTAGGAGAATCCGGAAATAAGAAACTCGGAAAACGCGACGGCGCAAAAGATATTCTTGAATATCGAACAGAGGGATACCTCTCGGATGCAATGGTGAATTTTCTTGCGCTTATCGGCTGGAATCCGGGAACGGAGCAGGAAATTTTTTCAACGGAAGAGTTGATTCAGGCGTTTTCACTGGACCAAATACAAACCCACGGCGGAATTTTAAACGAAGAGAAGCTGAAATGGTTTAACCGCGAACATATCCTAAAACTTTCTGCTGAAGCGTTTCAAGCGTATGCGGAAAAATTCCTTTCACCGGAAACCGTGCGCGCATTCAAGGAAAAAAAGATTTTTGAGCCTCTAGTACCGCTCATGCGGGAACGCATTCAAACATTCGGGGAACTCTCGGAAATGGATATGGCAGGCGAATGGGCGTATTTTGCCCTCGCCCCAATATATGAAGCCCAGAAACTTGTGCCTAAAGGCGCTGATGCCCCCTCGACAAAAGCCCGCCTGGAGGGCATTTTAAGCCTATTACAGGGGGTTTCAGGGGCCAATTGGCATGATGCATCGGTTAAGGAATCTCTATGGGAATTTGCGGAAAAAGAGGGGAAGGGGAATGTGCTGTGGCCCATGCGGTTTGCGCTTTCCGGTAAGGAAAAGTCTCCTGACCCGTTCTCAATTGCAGGTATTATAGGTAAAGATGAAACTCTCGGAAGAATCAGACACGCAATTGAATTACTCGGCGCGTAACAACGCCGTTCTTTTTTCAATTGCGCTTCTTTTGGCAATCGGCATCGGGGCATGGGCACCTGCGCCTGCCTTGGGCGATACTGCGGAGCAGATTCAGCAGAAAATAGCCGAGCAGAACGCGCAAATTGCGGCGCTTGAAAAAGAAATAGCGCAATATGAAACCCAGCTGACCGCAATCGGCGGTCAGAAAAAAACGCTCCAGAGTGAAATCGACCAGCTCGATATTTCGCGTAAAAAAACCGCAGCCGACATTTCCGTCACGCAAAGAAAAATTACGGAAACGAATCTTCAAATCCAACAATTGGGCGGAGCAATCGATGATAAACAAAAACGCGTGGACAGCGGAAAGGGCGCGCTATTAAAATCGTTCCGCTCGATTTACGAAACTGAAGACACAACCTTAGTTGAACATTTGTTTACCGCGACAGGCCTTACGCAGGCATGGGATGAAATTGATAAAGAAGCCCAGCTCCAGGGCGCATTGCAGACGGAAATAACCGACCTGCTTGCAACCAAACAATCCTTGACCGAGGATTTAACCGCAACGCAGAAAAAGCAAGCACAGTTAAAATCCTTGCGCGCGCAATTAACCGGACAAAAACAGGTGCTGGATCAAAACAGAAAGGACCAGGCGCAGCTTTTGGCCGATACAAAAAATAAAGAATCGCTGTATCAGGCGCAGCTCAAAGCCAAACAAGATGCGAAGGCGGCGTTTGAAAAACAACTGACCGATTATGAATCGCAATTGAAATTCAATTTGGACCCGAGTGTGATTCCCAGAGCGGGTTCCGGCGTATTTATATTTCCTGTCGACCCGGAGTACATGGCGCGGTGCGCGAAGCAAGCTACCATTTACGGAAACATTTATTGCATCACGCAGTATTTCGGCAACACATCGTTCGCCGCCTCAGGCGCGTACAACGGCAAGGGCCACAACGGCATCGACATAGGCGTTCCGACGGGAACCAAAATTGTTGCTCCGCTGACCGGTACCGTGCTTGCAACCGGCAACACGGATTTGCAGAGAGGATGCTACTCGTACGGAAAGTGGGTACTGCTTCAGCATTCAAACGGACTCGCGACCCTCTACGGGCACCTTTCGGTCATCAGCGTCACGGCAGGGGACGCGGTACCCACCGGGGGACTCTTGGGCTACAGCGGAAAGACAGGCTACGCAACCGGTCCGCACTTGCACTTCACGGTGTACGTGGGAAGCGCGGTGAAAGTCGTGCGCTACGGCGACGTGGTCTCGAAAACAAACTGCGGAAACGTATCGATGCCGATTGCGCCGACCGAAGCGTACCTGAATCCGATTTCGTACCTCTAGCCAAACACTACAATTGACAAAATAGTCAATGTTTGTATAGTGTTTTGATGAACGGACCAGAAGATTTACACGATTCTCCGGAAAATTTTCATAAAGGGCACAGCGTAACGGAGTTGGGCGGCGTATTGGCATACCCAGTAGCTGTTTTTGCGGCACCCGCGCTTCTCGTTTGGGCCTACACATTTGGACCCCTCGGGCGAAACAAGTCTGATAAAACTAGACCGCCCGCGACAAGCGAATAACCGCGAATAATCCACAGAGGCTCCTTGAAGGGGCCTTTTTAGGTGTTGAATGTAGGGAGAGATTATTAGCCCTATTATTTACATAAAACTTTGTATATGAAGTACGCACATATGATTGCATTCCTCCTGCTTATCGTAGGAGGTTTGAACTGGGGTCTCGTTGGTCTTGGATGGTGGATGGGAGGCGCAGACTGGAACGTCGTCCATATGCTCCTTGGCGCATGGCCGATGGTAGAAGGCGCAGTGTACGTCCTTGTAGGACTTTCTGCGGTGTATATCGCGGTAACGCACAAGAAAGACTGCATGATTTGCAAAGGTGGAGGAATGGCATAAGCCGTTCTTCGTTTAAAAGCCCCGGCATCTCCGGGGCTTTTTTGTTACCGAGATTCTTTTTTAACAGTAAGATAGAGAAATGAGCAAAAATCCTTTTTTGAATGCCTTAGTTGCGATTACTTACGTGGTAGCGGTAGCCGGAATCATGTATACCGAGCCGTTTAAGGCGCTAGGCATCCCAGATAGTGCGTTCATACTGCCGATTATCGCGATGTTGTCGCTGTTAGTATTTTCAGTAGCTTTTATGGGTTTTGTATTTTTTTACCAGCCGGTAAAATTTTTATTCGAACAGAAGCATACAGAGGCAGGGAAACTATTTATTCAGACAATACTTTGGTTCGCCGTGCTGGCAGCAGCAGCGGGAGTCATTATTGGGAAGCTGATACTGGGCGCTTCGGTATAGCCTATACATCTTCGCAAAAGATATATTGTGCGAAGAGTATGCCTGCACAGGACTCTTCGATAAGTACTACCCCTCTCCTCCCGCATCTATATCCAGTAACGGGTATACTTGAAGAAGCAAAGGAATATGTACGTAGGACCATACAAAGACCAACAAGAACTCCAAGCAGAAAAAGCTATACAAGACAGTCACAACCTATATCAGGAACTAAAAAATTATCACTACCGGTCCATTCACAACATCATTTTTGCGATTGGAACAGGTACTTTTGTACTTTCTATAAGTTTCATCGGAAATCTCTCTTCCCCACTCGAGATACCATTAGTCCTAGTAGCTTCTTGGTTTCTTTTGGTCTGTTCAATAGTATTGAAAATCTATTCTCATCAACTTGCGCAACATATAGCGTCTCTATGTCAAACAGTTTTGGAGGAGCACATAATGAAAGGTTATTCCAACCCTAACTTCAATGTGAATAATCCAACTAGCCCAGAAATCGAAAAATTAGAAAAAAAGAGGGGTGAGGTTGATAATCTTACGCTAATCTTTATTGGGTTTGGAATATTTGCATTACTACTATTCGCCTCTGCGAATCTTCTAGCTCAAAACATTGTGGCGGGCAAGCAAACGTATCATCATGAATATAGACAACGCTGAACCCCCTCTCACTTGCGCAAGTTAGGGGCTAGGAGTAACGTTTACGTATGGCAAAAGACCCAGGAGATGTTTTGTTCGACGTGATGTCTGAGTTCAGACAGGCTTGCGAGTCCCGCGTATCAAATCGTACTTACCTTGAGGTAATGATGGTTACTTACCATAAGGCCATTATGAATATCCTTGCGGACAAGGGCTTAATAAATGACGCAGAGATTACTGTTGGATTAACAAAATATTTTGCTCAAGCTACAGAAGAGGTGAAAAAGAAGCCAATGCTTTCTCCTTTTAAGGAGTAAGTCGTCATATTTCCACTTCCCATCTGAACTGAGAACTAGGTCAAACATCTTCGCACAACCGGCATTGGGCAAACAAAAACCCCATTTCCCCTAGGTCTTTTTTCTTTGAACAAAAATTGACTTATATTTTATTTGTGTTAGAATGCTCTAATGTCGGAACGCCTGCCTGATTTGAA
>CAZPUX010000030.1:0-6812 GCA_964589865.1 uncultured Candidatus Saccharibacteria bacterium
AGGAGTGATAGAACATCCATGGCTCATTTTGCGGGCGTTTGGGTCGAAGTCTGGGCAGGCGGCTTTGCCGGCGTTGCGCCCAGAGGTGCGAACGGATTGGGGCGTCCCACCGCTTCAGGAACGAGGTCTTTGCTGAAATCCTGAAGGCTCACGAACGCGGCATTTGCAAAAATAGATTCATCCAAAGTAATTCCCTTAAGTTCAATCAGGAGCGATATCAAATCCTGATCCGCGGGAGCGGTCTGATTGATGTTCTGCTCGGAAAGAATCGGCGTCGCTTTTCCGGCGAAAAAGAACGTGTATACGACAAACGCAATGATTATGACAACAATAACAATGATGACGTTCTGGTATTTTTTTAGCATACTCATGGTTTTAACCAGTACGTTTTAATATGGAACGTGAACGTGTAGATGCCGTTATCGTTTGCCTTAAAGGAAAGCCCGACAACGTCAACCAAACGAAGCGAATGCTCCAAATCTGCTAAAAACTGGCGAAAAGTGTCGTACGTGCCGGACACGGAAAAAGAGAGCACGACTGATTCGTACGCGCTGTCATCCGACCCGATAGTGACCGCCGCATCCTGCTTCGAGGCATCGTTGCTGATATTCACATCCCGCACGCGCATCCCGTATTTGCTTGCCATCGCGTCAAGATCGAGTATCAACCGGACATTGTCGACATGATCGGGCACCAATTTTTGCAGGCGATCGATTTCTGCGGTCGGGAACGTGTTATAGCGCGCCAACAATGAGTCGCGGACATCCTGCAATTCCTTGGAGCGCGAAAGCGCCTGGTCAATTTGACCCTGCTCCGCGAGCAAGCCCTTTACCTGTACGTATGACGGGTCAATGTACAGAAAAAACAGCGCGCCCGAGATTGCCAAGAAAAGTATGGGAAGAAATAGTTTCATATATTACGGCGCCCCCTGCCCTGCGGGTGGTTCTTGGAAAGGCTGTGCGGAAGCGTCCGGGGCGGATTGCGAAGCGGAGCCTGCCTCCGAAGGGGGCGTGTAGCGTACGCGGGAAGGATCGATAACCGCGCTGAAATCGAAATTGATGGTCCCTGAGGCCCCGATGTTTACGCCGGAGAAAATCGGGTCGGTGATGATATCGCTTTTGCTGAAATCTCCCGATTGCGTTGCAATCGCGTTATAGCTTGCCGCCTCGCCGTGCGCTGAAAGGACTACCCTGCCCGCTCCCTCGCCTTCATAGGAGAAATCGCTGAATCTGACCGAAGCGAGAACTTTCTTCTCAAGTTCGTCGAAAAGTTTCGAGAGTGCGACGTGCGAAGAGAGCAAGGCTTGTCCGGTTTGAATCCTTTGATCAAGACGCACCAGCTCCTTAATGGTTGCCGGCTCAAACGCCGAGCGCGAACGCTCGAGAGAGTCCTTTTTCGCGGCAATATTTTGAACCGTATAGCCGTGAAACAAAAACAATCCGCCGGCCGCAAGAATCGAAAGCACGAGGATAATTCCGGTAATCAAATTCACGAGTGCGATAGGGTTTCCCGCAGGAGTAGGCAAACGTTCAGCCGAAAGCGACGCCTTCGGTATAAACGACGTTTTCACGCGTTCTTCCATGAGAGAAGTGTAGCATCAGAAAGGTTGCAACCCGAAGAAAACGTGTCGGCAATAGTGGATACGGCCCTAGGTTATTGCTGCAATCCGCGAAGTGCGAGCCCGACGGCAGTTGCAAATGACGGTCCCGCGCTTTTCAAAACATCTCCGATGAATGCAGGCGCGGAAACTTTATCAAACGGCGACGTGAGCGTAATTTTTGCATCAAAAAAACGCGACGCCACCTCTTTTATCCCTTTGAGTTCCGCACCGCCCCCGACTAAAACGATTTCAGAAATAGCCTTACCCTCTTTGCGCTGATACGTCAGCAATATTCGGCGCGCTTCGGAAAAAATGTAATCAACCGCCGCTCCGCCCACTTCATTATCGGAAAGCCCCTTTTCACGCTTCCGGCTTTCTGCTTCTGCAAACGTGAGTCCCGATGATTTTGCCAGCGCCAACGTCAAATCCTGCGCGCCCCTATTAATGGTGTGGGATACATCGATGATGCCGAACTCGATAAGGTAGACCCTGGTCGAGGATGCGCCGAGGTCAATGAGCATCGTGGGCGCCGTGCCGTGCTCGTAGGCGGAACGCGCCATGGAAAATGGCTCTACTTCAAAAAATTTCGGCGTTGTTTTTGCTATCCCCGCGATGGCTTCCAGTTTTGAAAGAACCTGATTATGAATCGCTACCATCAAAACGTCCGTGGCATTTGCGCTTCGTGCAGCCCGTTCGGCTCCCAAAAATGCAGCTTCTTCTTCAGGAATCGCAAACCAATCCAGCGATACTTCGGAAATCGGCATAGGAATATATTTCCGCGCTTCAATCGGCACCATAGTTGCCAAGTCTTCGCGGTTTTTCGTCGGCAAGGTAATGACGCTGATAAGGCTCCCCGACAGAGGAACGGCAAATCCGCCGGCAAACGCAGTAACATTTGCTTCGCGCACCAAATCCGCCAAGGCTTCGCCTGTTTTTTCCGACGGCGGGTTCACGCACTGCCCTACTTCCGCGTTCGCATACGGACCGAGAGCTATTTCGCCGTACGTTTCAAGGACGGCAACGCCCTTCTGAATCCTGACCTGCTCGATTTTTATCGATGACGTGCCGATATCTACGCCGAGTATGCTTTCGCTGTCTTTATGCGAAAAGGATGAGCCTACTTTTGAAACCAAATCGGATAATCCGGGAATAGAAAACGCCATAGTTGTACACTTATATTACAGAATAACACGATGCATCCCCTCATACGGACATTTCTTGACCTTCTCCTACCGCCAAAAGATGACGTGCGGGCTGCGCGCGCCATTACGGACGAGTCCTTGAGGAATCTTATCCATCCGACGTTGGCCAAAGAAGTCTGGATTATTTCTCTCTTCCCCTACCGCAATGAGCGCATACGTTCATTGATACGCAGCATAAAATTTTACGGGGAAACGGATTCGCTTCCTAAAATCGGCGCGGTTGTGGGCGAGTTCCTCTTGGAAACGATTTCAGACAAGAAAATTTTTTCCGGCTGGAACACGCCGCTTTTGATTCCGATACCCGCATCAGGAAAACGCCTGCAGGAGCGCGGTTATAACCAAGCAGAACGCATTGCTTCGGGGATTCTGCCATTTATTGAAGGCGCGGTTACCTATGAGCCGAATGCGCTTCAAAGAGTTGAGCGCGCAAGCCAAGTGCGCATAGAAAGAAAAAACCGCGAAAGAAATATTGCGGGAGCGTTCTTTGTAAACGCTCCGGAATTCGTTCGAGGGAAACAGATTATTCTTCTTGATGACGTGGTTGAAAGCGGGGCAACACTGAAAGACGCCCGCCGAGCTTTGCTCTCGGCGGGCGCTTCCGAAGTTATCGGTATCGCACTAACGCACTAGCTTACGAACAGACCGTTTTCAGCAAAGCTGCCGTTACTTGATACGGGTCCATGTTCGCGGCAGGCCGACGGTCCTCAAGATATCCGCTCTTATTATCCGCCGTTGCCATCGGGATACGAATTGATGCTCCCCGATCCGACACGCCGTAGCGGAATTCGTTAATCGAGCAGGTTTCGTATTTTCCGGAAAGGCGCAATTCATTTCCCGCCCCGTAGACCGCGATGTGTTCATGGTGATGCCGTTTCAATTTTTCACACGCCGCTTTGATAACGGCAAGCCCGCCTTTTGCCCGCATTGATTTTGTAGAGAAGTTTGTGTGCGCTCCGGCTCCGTTCCAATCTCCCACAGTCACGGGTTTGGGGTGAAGCGATATTGTAATGTCATACTCTTCCGCCAATCTGTGGAGAAGCCATCTCGACATCCACAACTGGTCTGAAACTTCCAGGGGTCCCAAGGGACCCACTTGAAATTCCCACTGACCCGGCATCACTTCCGCATTTATTCCGGAAAGCGTGATGCCTGCTTCAAGACATGCCGCCATATGGTCTTCAACTAAATCACGTCCTTTGACTTGCTCCGTTCCGACGCCGCAATAAAACGGACCCTGCGGACTGGCATACCCGCCTTTCGGAAATCCCAGCGGCCAACCGTCCTGAAACATTGTGTACTCCTGTTCGATACCGAACCACGCTTCATGCTTTGCGTATTTTTTTGCCAATTCCCGCAAATGCGCACGATGATTTGTGGGGTGAGGGTTCCCGTTTGCCTCATATACTTCGCACATCACCAAGAGGTGCGGTGCGCCTCGAATCGGGTCAGGCAAGAAAAAAACCGGCATCAACCGGCAATCTGAAAACTTTCCTTCCGCCTGTTCTGTCGAGCTTCCGTCGAAACCCCACTCAGGTATGTCGCTTAATTTTGTAACCGGACCTTTGATAATTTTTGTCTTGCTGCGAAGCTCTGACATCGGCTTGTGTCCGTCAAGCCAGATGTACTCGAGCATCACGCTCTTTCCTTTAGTTATGGTGGGCATGTCTTATTCTAGCAACTAGAAGCCCCGCGGACAAAAAAGCCGGGGTGTGAGTAATCGCACTGAAATAAGGCCTCTATTTCCCTTTGGGTTTTGAAGGCTTTTTGTCGTCGTACGGCATTGAAGGCTTCCCGCCGGAACCGCCGCCTCCTGTACCGCCTTTTCCTCCCCCAATGCCGATTGCGCGACCGATGGTACCGAGAATGCCGTTCACGACGCTCGTTACCCGACCCATGGTACGGTCCGCTCCTTTCTGTGCGGTATTTATGTACCCTCCGACGGCGTGGGCAACGCCGCCTACAAAGCCGCTGATGCTTCCTGAATTTCCGCTACCACTTCCTCCCGAGCTTCCGCCACTGCCCGTTGCTCCGGAACCTGCGCCACCAACCCCTCCGCCGGTGCCCCCGATACTTCCGGTTCCATTTCCGGAACCGCTCACCTGCGCTCCGGTGTGACTCACATTGAACGTGTTGCCTGTTCCGACGCTACCCGTGCCTGTATCGCCTGCACCTCCGCTCGTCGATCCTGCTCCGCCTCCACCTCCTGTGGTTTGCGTATTTCCTTGCGTGGCCTGCGCACTAAGCGGAACAACATCGTGCCCTTGTTCAGTTCCACGCGAGCATACGAGCTCAATATATGAAACGGAAGACCTTGAGGGATAGAGCGTCACGGACTTTGAACCGAATACGGCAACGGCATCCGACACATGGCCTGATTCTCCGGGGTAGCCGACGTGGCAGTTTGAAACACCGGTTACATTTGTAACGACCCAGCGAAGCGTCACGCGTGTTCCGTCAGGTGCGGAAACGGGACCGTCAGAATCATTCACCTTTAGGTCAAGCCAGTCGGCGGTTGCCGCAAGCGCGGTTGCCGTTTCTGTTTCAGCCGGAGTCAGACCGAATAATCCCGAAAACCAGTCGGAAACGCCCGAGGCGTGCGACACAGCAGGAACAACGAGGAGCAAAAATAATGCGCCTGCGAAAAATGTTTTTTTGATGGTCATAGAAATATGAATCTCCTAATAAAGGAATTGTACAGGTAAAAAAGCCCCGGGAGCGAGCGGATGCTACCCTCCCAACTGCCTGATAACGTCCGCCGTATTGAGGGTCTGGTCATCCATCTTTATGATTTCGACATTTGTAATGACCATAACCACGTTGTCTATCCTGCGGAAAATCACCAAAGTCTGATACTGGCCTTTATCTGGCATATCAATACCCCGATAAAACACCACATCGCTTCGCTTGCCGACAAGCTGAATGGTGTCTACCCCGCCCTTCCCGTCAAAGAAAACTCCGCGGCCGTCCCAGTAGGAATGCATCAAAGGAGTATTCGAGGCATACGGCTTTAAAAGCTCTCCCTGCGGAACACTGTTGCCGTGGGAATTATCGACGGTTTGAATTATGCCGGGCACGCTGCCTTCTACACCCGAGTCAACATTCGCAACGGTCAGTTCATAATGCCCGGGCTTTAACTGCGCAACCTGCTCCTTCTTTTCTTCGTTGATAAATACTTCATTTAGGTCCCAGGTGAGGTTTTTTGTCGCATCCCCGCTCACGTTCGTTACGTTCGCTTCATGCACTGCGTCGACTTCTCCCAAAAGATTCCTGTGCGTCAGATACACGCGATAGCGCCCTGACGGTCCAAGGTCATGAATCGTAATCGTATACAACGTTCCATAAGTAAGCACGGTGTCGGATATCGGCGTGCTTACGGAAAGCAAAGGCTGTGATTGCGCGGTGCCGTAGACGTAGAAAGGTTTCTCTCCTATTAATCCGTCATTCCAAATGCAGGTGTCGCCGTACACAATTCCGCATAAGCCTTGTGCAACATCCTGCGGAATATCAGTGACCGGACGCAACTCTATGTTTCTATAGCTCCATGTAAATGTACCTTTTTCTTTTACCGGAATGGAAACGGAATCCGACTCCGAACTAAATGGCGTAACCGGGGGAGGATTCGTCTTTTGAGTTTCCGGCGTTTGCGAAACAGCCGGAATATTCATCAGTCCCCATACAAACGCCCCGCCAATGGCTGCGACTGCAACTCCTGCAGCAATTAAAATTATTCTGTTGTTCATATAAAAAATTAAAGTGCGGAGAGGGGGGGATTCGAACCCCCGATACGGTTATTACGCCGTATAGCGGATTAGCAATCCGCCGCTTTCAGCCGCTCAGCCACCTCTCCATATTCGCTTGCGCGAATGGTCAGAAAGGCGGCTTCGCAAGGCTTCCGTAAAGCCTGCAAAGCTTGCGCTTTGCATCGGCTTTTTTCGCCTTTCGGCGAAATCAGATGAAATATGAAGCAGTTCATATTTTATAGCCACCTCTCCTACAGGGGCAACAGTACC
>CAZPUX010000031.1:0-6740 GCA_964589865.1 uncultured Candidatus Saccharibacteria bacterium
GTTCCGCGATAACCGCAGTCAAAATTGACGGCGTTTCTCATGAATTTTCAACCATTGCGGGCGTTAAGGAAGACGTTATCGGTATTATTTTAAACCTCAAAAAGGTCCGTTTGCGCATTGCAGATACTGAACCGCACACGCTCTCTCTTTCTGTAAAAGGCATACAGACCGTTACGGCTGAAAACATCACCGTCCCCGGCCAAGTTGAGATTTTGAACCCCAAGCAGCACATCGCGGAAGTAACCGACAAGGGAACAAACCTTGAGATGGAACTCACCGTCGACACCGGTCTCGGGTACGTTCCAAAGGAAGTGATTCAGAAGGACCGCGTTGATATCGGCACTATCGCACTTGATGCGATTTTCACGCCGATTCGCCGGGTAAACTACGAAGTTGAAAATATGCGCGTCGGGGATAGAACCGATTTCAATCGCCTGCGCATCATGATTGAAACAGACGGAACATTGTCTCCTCGCGAATCGCTTGAACGCTCTATCGGCATCATGATTCAGCAATTGAAAGCGGTTGTCGGCTTCAAAGAAGACGAACCCGTAACGGATGCTTCCGCAGACGATGCTATGGGTGCAGAGGCTCGCGAAGACATCATGAAGACTCGAATTGAATCCTTGGAACTTTCAACACGCACAGCAAACGCACTTACCGCAGCAGGTATCCGCACAGTCGGAGGCTTGGCGCGTAAAACTGCTGAAGATATTTTGGCAATTGAAGGCGTCGGCGAGAAGGCAGTTGATGAGCTGAAACAGGCGCTTTCACGCTTCGGAGTATCGCTCAAAAGCTAATTAACGTATGAGACACAGCAAAGTAGGACGGAAATTCGGAAGAAAGCGCGGCGTGCGCAAAGCTTTTGTCTCATCCTTGGTTGAAGCATTGGTAAAGCGTGAAAAAATCCTTACCACTGAAGCACGCGCAAAAGAATTGCGACCGGTTGTCGAATCCTTGGTAACCATGGCACGCTCAGGCACCTTGGCTTCCCGCAGAAAAATTACTGAAAAGCTCCAGGGACGGTCGGCAATTGCAAAGAAATTGATTGAAGAACTGGGCCCTCGCTATAAAGACCGAAAAGGCGGATATTTAAGAATTACAAAGGTGGTAAAGCGCGCATCCGACGGCAGACAAAGCGCAGTAATTGAATTCATATAATATGGACTACGTAATTGATGCAAAAGGAAAAAAACTCGGCCGCGTAGCAAGCGAAGCCGCCAAGATTTTGATGGGTAAAAACCTTGTTACGTTCGTGCGCCACAAAACTCCGGTTGTCAGCGTTACCATCTCGAATGCATCGAAACTTTCCATAACGGAAAAGAAAGGCGACGAGAAGAAATATGCGCGTTTCTCGGGTTATCAGGGCGGTTTGAAATTTGAAACACTGGATGCGTGGGCAAAACGCCGTGGAATCAAGGAAGTCGTGAGACATGCCGTTCGCGGAATGCTGCCGAACAACAAACTTCGCCCGACGATGCTCAAGCGCCTTAAAGTAACCGATTAATTTCAAATATACATATCTGCATGAGCACTAAATATATAGAAACCATCGGACGCAGAAAAACCGCCTACGCACGCGTCCGCATTACGCCGTCAACCAAGCAATCCGTTACCATAAACGGCAAGGGTGTTGACGAATTTTTCACCATCAAAGAGCTTGCGAACAACATCTTGTTGCCTCTGAAAGAATCCGAAGATAAGTTCACTATAACCGTGCTGGTAAAAGGCGGCGGAATCGCGGGTCAATCTGATGCCGTCAGACACGGCATTGCGCGCGGAATCGTGGAGCATGATTCGTCTAAAAGGATTGCTTTGAAAAAAGCAGGATATCTGAAACGCGATCCGCGAAGTGTTGAACGAAAGAAACCGGGTCGCCTGAAAGCCCGCAAGAAACCATCTTGGTCGAAACGTTAAAGAAACTTCCAACAAAAAAACTCCCGATTTGGGAGTTTTTTTTGTTATGCACATCTTGTGCCTATCGAATATCTTCTGTATACATAGTGTATGGCGGAAGGAATGAGCAGAAGAGAATTGCAAGATGGAGATTTGGTTATTAAAGAGGGGGTTGCAGGAATTTGGAGAGTCATGCCGAAAGGAAAAATCCATACAGGAATCTTGAGAAAAATAATAGGAAAAGGAAGGACTGGCAGAGAGCTTGGGAATATTCGGCTTGAGAAAGTCGAACCTCCTTCCTTCGCTCCGCAGAGGAAATCCGTAAGCAGAAGAGGTGTGATACCGATTGATACGCTCTCCTAGTTTTTGACTCTCTGACCGCGATAATGCATAGTAACTTCTATGGATGAAACTGATGATGTTGTTATGGAGCCTGAAGATGGCGAAGGGAATACCAAAAATCCCGAACAAAAGCTAAAAGAGCTTCGGGAAAAGCTCTTGGAAACCCAAAAACAGCGGGACGAATACCTGGATTCCTTACAACGGATGAAGGCGGATTACATAAACGCAAGGAAACGCTTTGAGGAAGAGAGCAAAAGCCTGACCCGTTTTGCCACCGAAGGTCTGGTGATGCAACTTTTGCCGGTTATGGACGGCTTAGAATCGGCGCTCCAACATTTTGACGGAGAATCGGGTTCAGCGGAGGGTATAAAAAATATAAAAAACGAACTTTTAAAGATTTTTTCTCAAAATGGCGTTGAAGCTTTCGACCCGACAGGCGCACCGTTTGACCCTATGGTGCATGAGCCGGTTGAAACAGTTGCGGTCAAGAGCGAAAAGGAGGATAATACGGTAACTAAAGTGCATCAGAAAGGGTATACCCTCAATGGTCGCTTAATCCGACCTGCGCGAGTTGCAGTCGGACATTATCAAAAGTAAGTTGTAAAAATATGGGAAAGATTCTTGGCATTGACTTGGGTACTACGAATTCGGCAATGGCTATTGTCGAGGGCGGCGAACCGCGCATTATAGAAAATGCGGAAGGAAATCGTACGACGCCTTCGGTAGTTGCTGTTTCAAAAACAGGCGAACGTCTAGCAGGACTTTTGGCAAAGCGCCAAGCAGTCACGAACCCGAAAAACACGGTGTACCAGATAAAACGCTTCATCGGACACACATTTGACGAGCCTGCGGTCCAGAAAGACAAAGGGGCGGTTGCCTACGAAATGCAGAAAGGAGCGACAGGGGGCGTGGAGATAAAGATGGGAGATAAATGGTATCGACCGGAAGAAGTTTCGGCGATGATTCTTCAGAAATTGAAAGCGGACGCGGAAGCAAAACTCGGCGAACCTATAACAGAAGCGGTCATTACGGTCCCCGCGTACTTTAATGATTCCCAAAGGCAGGCTACCAAAGATGCTGGCAAAATCGCAGGTCTTAACGTTATGCGCATCATCAACGAACCCACTGCCGCAGCACTGGCATATGGATTTGATAAGAAGAAGAACGAGAAAATTGCAGTGTTCGATTTCGGCGGAGGTACATTTGACGTTTCAATTCTCGAAGTAGGCGATGACGTTATAGAGGTGAAATCAACTGACGGCGATTCGCATTTGGGCGGACGCGATATTGACCAAAAAATCATCAAATGGATTGCCGATGAGTTCAAAAAAGAATCCGGCATCGACGTATCGAACGACCCGCTTGCAAAACAACGCCTTGATGAAGCGGCCGAAAAAGCGAAAATTGAACTCTCTTCCGCTGCTGAATCAGAAATCAACATACCGTTCATTACCTCCGACGCATCAGGTCCGCGCCATCTTCTGATTAAAATGACCCGAGCAAAACTCGAAGAACTTTCAGCTGAATTTATCGACAGGGCAATGGCAATTACCAAACGCGCAATGGAAGCGTCGCCCTTCAAGGTGCCGGAAATAAACGAAGTGGTGCTTGTGGGCGGACAAACCCGCATGCCAATGATTCAAAAAGCGGTTAAAGATTTCTTCAACCGCGAGCCGCACCTCGGCGTGAACCCGGATGAAGTGGTGGCAATCGGCGCTGCTATTCAGGGAGGAATTCTTAAAGGCGACGTAAAAGACGTGCTTCTTCTTGATGTTATTCCGCTTTCACTGGGCATTGAAACGATGGGTTCTGTGGCGACGAAGCTTATTGAAAAGAACACAACAATTCCCACTTCAAGGAGCCAAGTGTTCTCAACCGCGAGCGATAACCAGACTTCCGTTGAAATTCATATCGTTCAAGGCGAGCGTGCAATGGCAAACGACAACAAGTCCTTGGGCAGATTTATTCTTGACGGGCTTCCGCCTGCGCCAAGAGGCTTACCTCAGGTTGAAGTAACGTTCGACGTTGACGCGAACGGCATTCTGAAAGTTACGGCAAAAGACAAAGCATCGAACAAAGAGCAATCAATCCGCATTGAAGCGCGCTCGGGTCTCACTGACGCGGATATTGAGCGCATGAAGAAGGATGCGGAAATGAATGCCGAAACAGATAAGAGGGCGAAGGAACTCGCGGAAGCCAGAAACATCGCCGACCAGGCCGTGTACACAGCTGAAAAAGCTCTTCAGGAGCACGGAGCAAAAGTTCCTGATGACGTGAAAGCAGGAATCACCGCTTCTGTCGCAAAGGTAAAAGAAGTGCGCGAAACCGGCGACATTGGAGGATTGAAGTCGGCGACGCAAGCGCTTTCAACCGAGATGCAAAAAATCGCACAGTATATGACCAAAGAACAAGAGGCACCAAAACCCGAAGAGGGAGAACAAAAACCTCCCGAAGCCGGTGAAACAGAAGGACCTGTAACTGATGTGTAGGCGGATGTATAATTGAGCGCCATGGCAAAAGACTATTACCAAATTCTCGGCGTTGAAAAGAAGGCGTCGAAAGAAGAGATAAAAAAAGCGTTTCGGACGCTCGCGCATAAATACCACCCGGACAAAAAAGGAGGCGACGAAGCGAAATTCAAAGAAGCAAGCGAAGCCTACAGCGTTCTTTCCGATGATAAGAAACGCGCGGAATACGATTCATATGGACGTGTCTTTTCAGGCGGCGCCGGTCCGAGCAGCGGAAGCGGAGCAGGATTTGAAGGATTTGATTTCTCGCAGTTTAGCGGGGCGAACGGCGCCGAATTCGATATCGACTTAAACGACATCTTCGGCGGATTTTCTGATATTTTTGGCGGAGCAGGAGGACGCACATCCCGCGGACGTGATATATCAATCGACCTCGAACTTTCGTTTAAAGAATCAATTTTCGGTTTGACCCGCAAAGTGCTGATAACCAAAGACAGCACCTGCAGCCGTTGCACCGGAAGCGGGGCCGAACCGAATTCGAAAATGAAAACCTGCCCCACGTGTAACGGCAAAGGCCAGGTTGTGGAATCACGCCGTTCTCCGTTCGGTACCTTTTCGGTTGCGACGACCTGCAACACGTGCCGAGGGCGAAGAACAGTCCCTGAAAAACCATGTACCGTCTGCCGAGGCTTGGGGGTTGAGAAACGGGAAGAAGAAATCACAGTTGTTGTTCCTGCAGGCATCGATAACGGACAAGTTATCCGCATGGGAGGCTTAGGTGAAGCGATTCCGGGCGGAGGTCCCGGCGATTTGTACGTAAAGGTGCATGTGCGGAGCGATAAGCATTTCCGAAAAGAAGGCTACAACATTGTCTCGGACTTGCCGATTAAAATCAGCGATGCGCTTTTGGGAGGAGAATACAGGATAGACACAATAGAAGGTCCTGTAACTGTGACAGTGCCGCCCTTGCGTTCAGTAGATGAAATACTTCGCATGAAAGGGAAGGGTGTGCCAATGGACCGAGGACGAAGAGGCGATTTGCTGATTCGGGTCAAGGTTGAATTTCCGCAAAAACTTTCCAAAGACGCCAAAGAGCTTTTGGAGAAATTAAAGAAAGAGGGCATTTAGTCCGGTCGGTTGCGCTTCAAACGGGTGATATAATTTCCCTACAGGCTTTTGGGTTAACTCATGCCGACTACAACAACAAGCGGAGTAGACCTTCTCGGGGGCACGAACCTTACTCACCCTCTGCAATCGGCGGTTGATTTGGTGATTACCTTCGGCACCGATTTTTTCGCATTTATCGTCATAGCGGCGATCGTAGCCGCTTTCTCGGTCTATTTCGGCCGCGACCGCCTTATTTCGCTGATTGCCGCCCTCTACACAGCAGTGGTACTTTTTGAAAAATTCCCTTTTAATTCTTTGCTCCCCGCGGGCCCCTATATTCAAATCGGTCTCTACTTTGCGTTCGTTTTGGCGGCGCTTGTCGCTTTCTCTGGTCTTTCCGCGTTTCTCGCGCGCTCAACCTCGAGCTTTTTAGGAACTGCAGTTCTTTCCATAACAACCGCCGGCATGCTTTTGGCAGTCGGCATTCACATTCTCCCGGTACAGCAAGTGTATACGTTCAGTGCGCCCACGTTGGCGTTATTTGCATCGGACCAAATGTTTTTTGCCTGGCTCGCTGCGCCATTGGCGGGTCTATTTTTCTTTGGGAAATAGTAAATCGATATGGAACCCGACGGACACCAGATTTCGGTTGAACGTATTGATGCAAAACGATTCCCTGAATTCGATAACCACAAGGAGGTAGTTTCAGTACACGACCCGAAAACGGGACTGCGCGCGTATATCGCAATACATAACACCAACCTTGGGCCTGCTATCGGGGGAACGCGTTTTTGGCACTATGCGTCGGATGATGAAGGGATGCGCGACGCTCTGCGGCTTTCACGCGCAATGACCTACAAATGCGCAATTGCCGGCGTTCCGTTCGGCGGGGGCAAGGCGGTGCTCTTAGCCCCGCGCGAAAATGCT
>CAZPUX010000032.1:0-6650 GCA_964589865.1 uncultured Candidatus Saccharibacteria bacterium
CGTTTGGGGCAACAGATTCCGCAATCAAAAGCGCGCTTTCTTCGTTTGAAGGCGTTGAGGGTAGGTTGCAATTGATTCGGGAATTGAATGGCGTGAAAATTTATAACGACACGACCGCCACAACGCCTGAAGCCACCGTCGCGGCACTCCACACCCTGCCAGGGCTCAAAGTTATTTTGGTTATGGGCGGGGCGGACAAGGGATTGAATATGGAGGAGCTGATTTCTTTAATTCCGGCGTATGCGAAGAAAGTTATTTTTGTCTCCGGCACAGGAACGGAGAGAATCCGGAAAGAAAGTCCTGAGTTAATGTCCGCGTCCGTTTTCGATTCTTTGGCGGAAGCGGTTCAAGATGCGATGCAGTCGGCAGAGGCGGGGGACACCATTTTGTTCAGCCCCGCGTTTGCATCATTTGGAATGTTTAAAAATGAATTCGACCGCGGCGACCAATTCGCGGAAATCGTAAAAGAACTTTGATATGGCGCGTACCAAATCTATCGGCGTTTTTGATTCGGGGTTCGGAGGACTTTCTGTTCTGAAGGCACTTAAGGAGCGTTTGCCGGAGTATGACTATATCTATTTAGGAGACACCGCGCGCGCGCCGTACGGGCCGCGCACTTCCTCAGAGGTCCTCGCGTTTTCAAAAGAAGCGGTGGATTTTCTTTTCGGCAAGGGTGCGGAACTGATTGTGTTCGCATGCAACACCGCTTCTGCGGAAGCGTTGCGCGAGATTCAGCAGGGGTATCTTAGAGAGAAATACGGAAACGAAAAAAGAGTTTTGGGCGTTATCGTGCCGATTGCCGAATATGTCGGAGAGATCGGGGCTAAAAGAATAGGGGTTGTCGCCACGGAAGGTACGGTGCGTTCAGGGACGTACGTGCGTGAAATACAGAAATATGCGCCGGAAGCGGAAGTGTTTCAAAACGCCGCTCCGATGCTGGTGCCTTTGGTTGAAGAAGGGAAGCATGAATCGGAAGAGGCGCTTATCCGCGTTACGGAATATATACAGCCGCTTCTCAAAGAGAATATAGATACGCTGGTTTTAGGCTGTACGCACTACGGCCATCTTGAGCCGTTGTTCAAAAAAGCTGCAGGCGAAAGTGTGCGGGTCATTTCGGGCGCGCCGGTTGTTGCGGAAAAACTATCCGAATATTTTGTACGCCATAGTGAAATTGAAAGCACTCTTGCAAAAGGGAAGAAAACGGAGTTTTATACAACCGGGGACGCTGATGCATTTGAAACGCTCGGCAAGCTTTTCTTCGGCGCTCCGATATCGGGTACGCAGGCACAACTATGAGTATGAAAAAAATTCTCGTCTTCCAGCATATTGAACGGGAGAACCCGGGCTTTATAACCGACTACGTACAAGACCGCGGAATGGAACTTGATTTGGTTGCTCTGTGGGGCGAGTACAATATGCCGAAGTTGGGAAACTATGACGCGCTGGTAGTTTTGGGCGGACCCATGGGGGTGTATGAGGAGTATCCCGGGAAAGCCGAGGAAATTCACGCGCTTAGAAATGCAATCGGAAATATGCCCGTCTTGGGAATTTGCCTCGGCGCGCAGTTGATTGCGCATGCTCTAGGCGCGAAAGTGTATCCGCACATCGTTAACGGGAAGCACATAAAGGAGGTCGGGTATTACGATGTAGCGCTTACCGGGGAAGGGCGGGCAAATAAATTATTCAAAGGTTTTGAGTCTTCATTTAAAGTTCTTCAGTGGCACGGGGACACATTTGGCATTCCTGAAGGCGGAAAACTATTGGTAGAGGCCCAACTGTGCACGAACCAGGCGTTTTCATACGGAGAGAATACATACGGGCTGCAGTTTCATGTTGAGGCTCCTCCGAAAATGGTTGAAACATGGATTCACGAAGATTCCGGCTGGACGCAGAAAGATTTTAATTTCGACGAGGAGCGCGCGATGAAAGAGGCGCACGAGCTTGCGCCCGTTTTGAAAGAGCATTTTTATCGGCTCATGGACAACTTTCTTTCCTGAGCGCTTTTTTGAAGAAAAGCAGTAACGGTATACTCTGACCATATGAAGGTTCATATGGTGGGGGTAGGCGGAATCGGCATGAGCGCCTTGGCGCAGCTCTATATATTGGAAGGGCACACGGTGACGGGTTCTGATAGGGAAGCATCGCCCACGACCGAATTGCTTGAAAGGAAAGGCATGCAGGTGAGCGTTCCGCAAAAAGCGGAAAATGTGCCGCAGGTTGCGGATATGGTGGTGTATTCGGACGCGGTATGGGAAGACAACGTGGAGCGCATACGCGCAAAAGAATTGGGACTCTCGCAGATTTCGTATTTTGAGGCACTTGGCACTGCTACGCTCGGCAAAACGACTATTGCCGTTTCGGGTACGCACGGGAAAACGACAACAACTGCGATGCTCGCAAAAATCCTGAAAGATGCGGGGAAAAACCCGACCGCCGTTATCGGTTCCATTGTCCAGGATTTCGGTTCAAATTTTCTCGCGGGCGACCCGGATTTGTTCGTAGTTGAAGCATGCGAATACAAAGACCACGTGCTGAAACTTTCTCCGAAAATTTTGGTTATTACGAATTTGGAATGGGACCACACCGACTGGTTCCCGTCTTTGGAAGCTCTGCAGGCGACGTTTAAAAAAGCCGTTCAAAAACTTCCGGCGGACGGCGCGGTTATTGCAAATCCCAACGACCCGAATGTTGCGCCGGTACTTGCCGGTGCGCCGTGCAAAGTAATTGATTACACCCGTATACCTGCGCCGGAACTTTCGCTTATCGGGGAATTCAATAAAATGAACGCGCGGGCTGCAAAAGCCGCGGCGAAAGCATATGCAGATATTCCGGACGAAACGGCCGATGCGGCGCTCAAAACCTTCAAAGGCACCTGGCGCCGATTTGAATATAAAGGAGTCGCGCAAAATGGCGCGGATGTGTATGACGATTATGCGCATCACCCGACGGCGATTGCCGTAACTCTCCGTGCTCTCCGTGAAAAGTTTCCGGCAAAAAAAGTGGTTGTTGCATTTCATCCGCACCTCTATACCAGGACGCGCGATTTGATGGAAGAATTTGCGGGCGCATTTTCGGATGCCGATTCGGTGGCGATAGCGCCTATTTATCCTGCCCGCGAGGAACCCATTCCCGGCATCACCGCAAAAGCGCTTGCGGAAAAAATTGCCGAAAATGGGAAGCCGGCCCGGGGATTCGATACCCTCGAGGAGGTGCAAGGGTTTCTTGAATCCGAAGATGCGCCCGACACGGTACTCTTTACGATGGGTGCAGGGGATATTTATAAAATTGCTGATTCGTTAATTGCCTGACTATGGGAAAACTTTCAGTTATCGCAACCCCGATAGGAAATTTAGAGGACATGACGCTTCGGGCACTTCGCACATTGAAGGAGTGCGACATGGTGTTATGCGAGGACACGCGGGTAACGGCAAAACTTTTGCAGAGGTATGAAATTAAAAAACCGATGCTTTCGTACCACGCGCATTCCAAACTCACCAAGAATGAAAAAATACTTTCCCTGCTTGAAGAAGGAAAGCACTTGGCGCTTGTGTCCGACGCAGGCACGCCCGCCATTTCAGACCCCGGCGCGCATCTTTTGGATATCGTGCGAAGGGAGCTTCCTGAAACGAAAATTGAAGCGATTGCCGGCCCGTCTTCTGTTACCGCAGCCCTTTCGGTTGCAGGCATTCATGCCGACCAATTTTTGTTCCTGGGATTCCTGCCCCACAAGAAGGGTCGGCAGAAAGCCCTTGACCAGGCCGCAGCATCAGGCTACACGGTTGTGTTTTTCGAGTCGCCTCATCGAATTGTGAAGTTACTGAGCGAGCTCAATACCCGCGTGCCGAAGCGCCGTATAGCAGTTCTTCAGGAATTAACGAAACTGTTTGAAACGGCAACCACGGGGACCGTTGCCGAGGTTCATAAAAAATTCGAAGCAGGGGATATCCCCGCGAAGGGCGAGTTTGTTGCGGTCCTTTCGAGCTGATACAATTTTGATATGTCCAAAGCAGCCGCTATCATCGTTCTCGGATTTCTTGCGGCATTCCTGCCGTTTACTGGTCTTCCCGACGGCGTGAAAATAATTCTTGCGGTATTGTTCGGGCTTGGAATCATGGCGCTCGGTTTTTTAGTGCGGCAGGAGCGGATTTGGCTTTTGCGCGCGCTTTCAGGCGAGCATAAAACAGATGCATACACAGAAAGCGGGGCATCATACGCCCAAACGCCCGGCATTTAAACGATTCTGGCCGTTGGCCGGTTTGTTTCTCATTACGCTTGTAGGCGGAAGTTTTTTTCTCATGTTCTTTCCATCGGTGACGCACGTCGGCACCGCTGACGCCGAATTTCTTCCTGCACCCAAACCCGTGCTCGACCAAGCGGCGTACAACGCGAAAATGCTGTATCTCGCCAATTATTCTCCGCGTGCGAACGCAAGCTCCACAAGCCCCGTTGATTTTGCGGTTTCAAGTACTACCATGACCGTGCATATTCCGGGAAAATTATGGCCGGTCGGGACGGCGTACCCGAACGTGGGCGCACTTTTGCCGTTTAACCGCATCGTCGCATACTACGGAAATTTTTATTCAAAAGGCATGGGCGTCTTGGGGCAGTACCCGCACGACGCGATGATTGCAAAATTCAATTCCGCGATAGAAAGCTGGAAAGCTGCCGACCCGAAAACTCCCGTGATTCCGGCAATCGATTACATCGTGATAACCGCGCAGGGTTCGCCGCAGAAAGACGGGAAGTACCGTTTGCGCATGCCGGATTCCCAAGTTGATAAAGCGCTTGCGATTGCGAAGGAAATGAACGGCATCGTGATACTTGATGTGCAGGTGGGGCTTTCGGATTTGCCGACGGAACTTCCGATATATGAAAATTATTTCAAAATGCCGAATGTGCACCTAGCGATTGATCCCGAGTTTGCGATGCATAACGGCGTGAAGCCCGGACGCGTTATCGGAACGTTTTCTTCGGCGGATGTAAACTTTGCGGCAAACTATCTTGCAAAGCTGGTGAAGGAAAATAATCTCCCGCCGAAAATCTTAATCGTGCACCGCTTTACGGAAGATATGGTGACGGGCTACAAAAACATCAAACCGCTGCCCGAGGTGCAAATCGTGATGGACATGGACGGGTGGGGATTTGCGGCGAAAAAAATCAATACCTATAACAGCGTCATCTGGCCCGAGCCCGTGCAATTTACCGGATTTAAACTCTTTTACAAAAACGACCTCTTGCCGCCGTCAACCAGGATGCTGACGCCCTCGGAAATCATTGGTTTGAAGCCAAGTCCAAGTTTTATCCAATATCAATAGTGCGTTGCCGCCCGTCACTAAGTATTTTTGCTCGAAAGACTTGAAAAATACTAAGTGCGTTCGTACCCCCGCCTCGTCTGCCTTACGGCATGACTCCGGCCCGCTTGTGTAGGAATAAACAGCGCGCAGGCGCTATTTATTCCTCACTCGCGCCTAGCTTTATCCAATACCAATAGCTTCTTCTTAGAACTGGAACCCGCTCCTTTGTAGGAGTACACTAGTTTTCATGGACTCGGAAGGCGACATCACCTATTTCGGTACGACGTCTTTAAAGGGGCAGAACGTTAAGTTCGGCATCAAGGATGCGGACCGCCTTGAGCATGTCTCCATTATCGGCAAAACCGGCTCAGGCCGCGCAAACCTGATTTCAGGCATGGCGCTTCAGGACATCGAGCGGGGGATAGGTACGGTTATATTAGATGCCGCCGGCAATTTTACGGAAGTGCTTTTGGAGAGGCTTTCAGAGGAAGCCAGGAATCGGCTTATTTTTATCGACCCGTCGGATGCGGAGTATCCGTTTTCCTGGAATGCGCTTGATGATTTCCGCGCACTCCCGAAAGAAGATGCGTATCCCTTGCTTCTCGACCTGGTGTCGGCCCTGTATCGGGTCCCCGTTTCGCCGGTCGTTGAATTTGCGGTTGCCAGAATGATTGAAGAGCCGAGCGCAACGCTGCTTCTCTTATATGAATTGGTGCGCGAAGTGCCGTTTCGAGACCGAATGCTGCCCAAAGAAGCTCCATTGCGCGCTGAATTCGAGTCACTGCTTGCGGATTCAAAAGACTCCGTTGAGTTGATTGCGCAAAATGGCAGATATCTCGCCAAAGATACGCTGATGAGGAACCTTTTGGGACAGGAAACTTCCAGATTCACTCTTGATGTTTTGAATCACGGAGGGATTATCGTTCTTGATCTTTCTAGAATTCGCATGTTTCCGACGCGGATTACGCCGTTGGTGCGGTTGTTTGCCTACGGCGCGCGCGCCGGCGCATCGGTATCCGAAGCGCCGTATGCGGTGTACATGCATGATTGCCTGCGCTGTATTGCGGAAATGGACATCGAGCGGATTCTTCCGGAGCGCAAACTAGCGTTTACGATTTCAGATGCGGTGGTGACCGAAAACACGAAGGTTCGCGAAAAAGCGCTTTCCCGTTCCGGTTCGGTTATTGCTTTTTCTCCGAATGCGGCGGACGTGCCTTTGGTTGAAAAGATTTTCTTTCCCTATATCGCCCAGGAAGATTTCAGCAAGCTTGAGACCGACGAAATTGCTGTTCTGCTTTCAATTGATTCGGTGCGCGCGCGGCCTTTTTTCGCGCGCGCGCTCCAAATCTCGGAGCG